>SKKM01000198.1 GCA_007121485.1 Wenzhouxiangella sp.
CGACGCCCGCGATCACAGCCGTGGTGTTCTTGGACACGCTCGAAGTCACCTTGGCGCCCAGTGCCTCCAGCGCCTCGCGCGCCGCGGCCCGGGGCATCGCTTCCAGCGTGCCGGTCAACACATAGATCTTGCCGGCCAGCGGCAGATCTTCCGTACTGACCGGAGTTTCTTCCGGATACTCGACGCCCAGCGCCAGCAGCTGCCCGATGACCTCGCGGTTGTGCGGTTCCTGGAAGAATGCCTCGATGTGGGCAGCAACGATCGGACCCACGTCCGGCACGGCGGCCAACTGTTCGGCGTCGGCTGCTCCGACGGCCTCCAGCGTGCCGAAATGGCGCGCCAGCTGCGCCGCGGTCACCTCGCCCACCTCGCGGATGCCGAGCGCGAACAACAACCGCGGCAAGGTGGTTTGCCTACTCCTGTCCAGCGCCTCGACCAGGTTCCGGGCGGACTTTTCGCCCATGCGCTCCAGCGCGCTCAGCGTCTCCACATCCAGACGATAGAGGTCGGCCGGACTGTGGACCAGGTCCTGGTCGACCAGCTGTTCGATCAGCTTGCTGCCCAGGCCCTCGATGTCCATGGCGGCGCGGCTGGCGAAATGTTCCAGCGCCCGCCGCCGCTGGGCCGGACAGACCAGTCCGCCGCTGCAGCGGGCGACGGCATCGCCCTCGGGCTTTTCCGCGGCCGAGCCGCAGGCGGGGCAGGCCTCGGGCATCTCCCACGGCCTGGCATCCGCCGGGCGCTTTTCAATGATCGGGGCGACGACCTCGGGAATCACGTCGCCGGCCCGTCGCACCACGACCACATCACCCGGCCTGAGATCCTTGCGCGCAATCTCGTCGGCGTTGTGCAGCGTGGCGTTGGTCACGGTCACGCCGCCCACGAACACCGGCTCCAGGCGTGCCACGGGCGTCAGCGCGCCGGTCCGTCCCACCTGCACCTCGATGGCCAGCAGCCGCGTCGTCTCTTCCTGGGCCGGAAACTTGTGCGCCAGCGCCCAGCGCGGCGCCCGGCTGACCGTGCCCAATTCGCGCTGTTGGTCGATGCTGTCGACCTTGTAGACCACGCCGTCGATGTCGTAGTCCAGCTTCGCGCGCATCTCGCCGAGCCCCTGGTAACGCTCGAGCAGGCCGTTCAGTCCGCTCACCACCGCGCTTTCCGCGCTGACCGGCAGCCCCCACTGCTCGAGTTGCTCGAGGGTGGCCGAATGCGTCTCGGGCAGCCCTTCCCCGCCGGCCGCACCGTAACAACAGAACTGCAGGGGCCGGGTGGCGGTGACCGCGGGATCGAGCTGGCGCAGGCTGCCGGCGGCCGCGTTGCGCGGATTGACGAAGGTCTTCTGGTCGTCGGCCGCCAGGCGCTCGTTCAGGCGCTGGAAGCCCGAACGGCGCATGAAGACCTCGCCGCGCACTTCCAGAATGGCGGGCATGCCCGGGCCGCGCAGCCGCAGCGGTACCGAGCGGATGGTGCGGACGTTGCCGGTCACGTCTTCGCCGCTGCGTCCGTCACCCCGGGTGGCGGCAAGGGTCAGCCGGCCCTCCTCGTAGCGCAGGGCGATGGCCAGACCGTCGAGCTTGGGCTCCACCGCGTAGCGCACCTCGTCGAGGTCCAGCCGCTCGCGCACGCGACGGTCGAATTCAGCCACCTCTTCCTCGCTGAACGCGTTGGCCAGCGACAGCATGGGCGTGGCGTGGGTGACCGACTCGAAACCCGCGGCCGGCTGGGCGCCGATGCGCTGGGTCGGCGATTCGGGGCTGACCAGTTCTGGATGCTGTGCCTCGAGGTCTTCGAGTTCACGCAGCAGGCGATCGTACTCGGCATCGGAAACCATCGGCGCATCGAGCACGTAGTAGCGGTGGTTGTGTTCGTCGATGGCCTCGCGCAGCTGCTGGGCGCGCGCGCGTGCCTGGTCCAGACCGGGTGCCGGCATGGTCCCGGGCTTCAGACGCTGCCGCGCCCGTTCAGGCGATCGTATTCGCGCATTTCCTCGCGGATCTGGGCGATCCGCTGGCGCGTCAACAGGCACTTGCCGTCGTCGAGCAGATCGGCATCGAGCAGTTCGGCGATGCGCGTGCCAGTCGCCAGCATGGCGTCCCAGGCGTCCAGCGCGCTGACGGGGCCCGGCAGGGTTGCAAACAGCGCGACCCCGGGGGTATCGAAAACGTTCCAGGCGCTGGCGTCGAAGTGACCCGGCGGGGTCAGGTTGGCCATGCTGAAGACCGGCTTGTCCGCGCCTTCCTGGCGCCGGTGAAAGATGTTCATCTCGCCGAAAGCCAGGCCGGCCTTGACCGCTGCATCGAGCAGATCCGAACCACCGATCCTGCGCTCTTCGCGCCGGCGAATGTACAGGGTGATGATCTTGTCCGGGCTGAAGGCCGGCGGCGGGCTCTTGCGCGCTTCGGGCGCCGGGGCTTCGGCGGCCGTGCCGTCCTCCGGCTTGCGGGCGGACAGTTTCGGGCGCGGCTTCTCGCGGCCGAATGCGGGGAAGCTGGACTGCTTGACCGCGGCATCGTCGGCATCAGCCCCGCCGGTGTCCGGCTTCGGCGCCGTGGTCTCGTCCGCATCCGCATCGCCCAGGCTGGGTTCGCGCCGACTCTTGCGCCAGCGCGCATGGTTGGGCTGCGACTGGCCCTTTGGCCGGTGCAACAGAACGATGGCGGCCAGGATGATCAGACCCAGCACGATCAGGATCAGGCGCAAGTTATCCAAGTTCCAACACCCCGTTCTATAACGGCCCAGAGTTTAACCGATCAAGGGTTCAGGCCCGGCTCGATCAGGATTCGGCCAGGGCCACCGCCCGGTCCAGGTCGACGCTGACGATCCGCGACACACCGGGTTCGCGCATGGTCACGCCGAGCATCTGGTGGGTCACTTCCATGGTCACCTTGTTGTGAGTCACCATCAGGAACTGCACCTGTTCCGACATCTCGCGCACCATCTCGGAAAAACGCCCGACGTTGGCGTCATCCAGCGGCGCGTCGACCTCGTCGAGCAGGCAGAACGGCGCCGGATTGAGATTGAAGATGGAAAACACGAAGGCCACGGCGGTCAGCGCCTTCTCGCCCCCGGACATCAGGTGGATTCGCGCGATGCGCTTGCCCGGCGGTCGGGCCATGATGGCCACGCCGGCCGTCAGCCAGTCGTCGCCGACCATCTCGAGGTGCCCGTGGCCGCCGCCGAACAGGCGCGGGAACAGGGTTTCCATGTTCTTGTTGACCTTCTCGAAGGTCTCGCGAAAGCGCGTGCGGGAGTCCCGGTCGATGCGGCTGATCGCCTTTTCCAGGGTATCCAGCGCCTCTTCCAGGTCGGCGTGCTGGCGGTCAAGGTAATCCTTGCGCTCCGACTCGACCTTGTGCTCCTCGATGGCGGCCAGGTTGACCGGCTCCAGGCGCCGGATGCGTTCTTCCAGCTGTTCCAGCTCATCCTGGTAATGCCGGGTTTCGGCGCCTTCTGGAAGGTCGGCCAGCAGGTCGTCGAGATTGCCGCCAAGGGCCGTGACCCGGTCGGCCAACGTGCGCGTCTGCAGCTGGGCTTCGTGCACCTCGAGCTTGATTTCGGACTGGCGCGAGCGAATGGCCTCAGCTTCGGCCGCCGCTTCCTGCCGCTTGCGATCCTGCTCGCGCCATTCCGCTTCCAGGCCTTCGAGCGCGGCCCTGGCCTCCCGAAGCCGGGATTCGACCGCCAGGCGCCGCTCCAGCAGCTGATCGCGCTGGCGCTGCTGTTCACGCACCGGCTCGTCGCCCTGGGCCAGCGCTTCGCTCAACTCGAGGTAACGGGCCTGCAGCTGACCCACCTGGTTGTCGATGCGCGCGATGGCCTGGCGCAGTGAATCCAGCCCGGCGCGACTGGACTCCAGTTTCAGCGCCAGCGATTCGCGCTGCTCGCGCGCGGCCGCGTAGTCCTTGCGCGCCCGGTCGCGCAGATCGTCGAGCCGGAGCTTCTCCGCCCTGAGCGGCTCGCGGCCCTGGTCAGCCGCCTGCAGCGCGGCGAGCGCCTGCTCGAGCTCGGCGCGAGCGCCTGCAACCGCTTCGCCGTCTTCGGCCTGGCGCGACTTGAGTCCCTGCACTTCGCGCTCGACGGCCTCGCGCTGCTTGGCCAGCGCCTCGATGCGACTGCCCAGCGCGCTCATTCGACCCTGGACCTGGGCGTGCTGGCGTTCATGCTCCTGCACTCCCCGCTCCATCTGGCGCAATTCGGTCTCGCCGGCCTGGGCATCGGCGCGGGACTGGGCCAGGCCCTGCTCCAGCGCCTCGATGCGCCCGTCGTCCTCCTTCAGCCGGGCCTCGATCTCGCGGATTTCAGCCTCGCGCCTCAGCGCGCCGGTGGCCTGGTCTTCGGCCGGCGGATGCTTGAGCCAGCCTCGCCCCAGCCAGGTGCCGTCGGGCGTGATCACCGACTCTCCGGCCGCCAAGGCGTCAATCTCCCGGCGTGCCTGCTCCAGGCTGTAGGCGCAGCGAACCATGCCCAGCAGGCCGCTCAATGCACCGGCACCGCTGACCTGGGTCGCAAGCGTGCCTTCCCTGCCTTCGCCATCGCCCTGCTGGTACAGGCCAACCCCCTGCTCCGGCAGCCCGTCCTGCAGCAGCGCGCTGTCGAGCCGGGCCACGGATGCGGCCTGCAGCCAGTCGGCCAGCACGTGCTCCACGGCACCGGTCCAGCGCGCATCGCTCAGGCGAATCTCGCTGAGCAGGCGCCGGGACGGATCGGCGCCATGCTGCTCCAGCCACCGGTTGAGATCACCACTGGATTCTCCTCCACGGTTGAGCAGGCTGAGCGACTGCAGGCGGGCGCGGCGCTCGTGACGGCCGGCGCGCGCCTGCTCCAGCTCGTTGCGCTGGCTCTCGATCTGTTCGCGCAGTTCGGCCAGGCGCTGGCGCTGTTGCGCCAGGCCGTCGCGGCGCGCTGCCAACTCGCGATCAAGCTCGGCCAGCTCAGCCCCGACCCGGTCCTTTTCCGTGCTCAGCTGACGCTCGGCGTCGGCCCCGGCCTGGGCGGAAAGCGTCTTGAGCCGGTCGCTGGCGCGCGCCATGCGGTCGTCGAGATGTTCGATGCGCTGGCGCAGCAGCTCGGCCCGGCTGCCGGCCTGGCCGGCCGACTGCTGATGCTCCTGCCAGCGCTGCTGCCAGGCCGTCAGTGCCTGGTCGGCCTGATCGACCGCCTCGGCCGCGGCGGCTTCGGCCGCGCGCGCCTCGTCCTGGCGCGGCTGCAGCTCGGCGATCAGCTCGGAGGTCTGGGTCACCTGGGCCTGGTCGAGAATCAGATGCTGCTTGAGCTCGTTGAGCTGGGTTTCGGTTTCCGCGTGCTCGGTCTTCTGGCGCGCCCGGATTTCGCGCTGGTGCTCGATGGCCTGTTCGAGCCGGGCAATTTCACCGGCCACTTCGTAAAGCTCGGCCTGGATCGAGGCGGTCTGCTCGCCGGCCGCGTGCTGCTGCTGGCGCAGGGCCTCGAGTTCCTTCTCGGCCGCGCGCTGCGCGGACAGCGCCGCCTGCAGCGCGTTCTCCACCTGCTGCAGGCTCTTCTGGCGGCTTTCGGCCAACTGGCTGCTTTCGCGCCAGCGCAGCGCGGTCAGTCGCGCCTCGTCCTCGCGGTAGCGTTCCTTGAGCTTGCGGTAGCGCTCGGCCGCCTTGGCCTGGCGCTTGAGTTTTTCCAGCTGCTTGCCGACTTCCTCGCGCAGGTCGCGCAGCCGCTCCAGGTTCTCGCGCGTGTGGCGAATGCGGTTTTCGGTCTCGCGCCGACGCTCCTTGTAGCGGGAAACGCCCGCCGCCTCTTCCAGAAAGGCCCTGAGCTCTTCAGGGCGTGCCTCGACGATCTGCGAGATCATGCCCTGCTCGATGATGGCGTAGCTGCGCGGACCCAGGCCCGTGCCCAGGAACAGGTCGGTAATGTCCTTGCGCCGGCAGCGAGCGCCGTTCAGGTAGTAGGCCGACTGACCGTCGCGGCTGACCTGGCGCTTGACCGAAATCTCGCTGTAGGCCGAGTATTCGCCGCCGGCGCGGCCGTCGCTGTTGTCGAACACCAGCTCCACGGTTGCGGTAGCCACCGGCTTGCGGGCGCTGGAGCCGGAAAAGATCACGTCGCTCATCGATTCGCCGCGCAGCTGGCGGGCCGAGCTTTCGCCCATGACCCAGCGCACGGCGTCGATGATGTTGGACTTGCCGCAGCCGTTGGGCCCGACGATTCCCATCAGGTTGGACGGGAATCGCACTGTCGTCGGTTCGACGAAGGATTTGAAGCCCGACAATTTGATCGCGGTCAGTCGCATTGACGCATCAGTTCATGTTTTTTGTTGTAATACCGCGCTGCCCGGGACGATCCCGGCCTCAATCAACCCGGTCGGAGAAAGTGTTGCAATGCCCAGTCAGCCCAGCAAGGAACTCGAAGTTTTTCCCAATCCTCAGCCGGCGCGGGATTATACCATTCGCATCCGGATTCCCGAGTTTACCTGCCTGTGCCCCAAGACCGGCCAGCCAGACTTTGCCGAGCTGCTGCTGGAGTACGTGCCGGAGAAATTCTGCGTGGAACTCAAGGCCTTGAAGAACTATGTCTGGAGCTTCCGCGACGAAGGCGCTTTCCACGAGGCGGTGACCAACCGGATTCTGGCCGACCTGGTCGCCGCCACCGAGCCCCGCTTCATGCGCCTGACCGCCGACTTCAACGTGCGCGGCGGAATCTACACCGCCGTGGTCGCCGAACACCGGGCCGAGGGTTGGCAGCCGGCACCTCCGGTCCACCTGCCCTGAGCCGCCGAGCGCTCACTCCTCCATCGCCGACTCCAGCGGCAGCATCGGCGTGATCGTCGCGGCCTCGTAGAGGTCCTCGACGATCGCCTCCAGGCGCTGGCGCACCAGCTGCCGGGCAATGCCCTCGCGGACCGCGTCCAGCGGCGGCACGTCCAGCGGCCGCGATTCCGACATCCTGAGCACGCGCCAGCCCTGGTCGGTCTGCAGCGGCACGCCGATCACTTCACCGGGCTCGACCTCGTCGATCATCGCGGCAATCTCCTGGCCAAGCTGGCTGCGATCGACCCAGCCGGTGGTTTCCCGCCCGAGGGTGACGAAGTCATCGGATGCCTCCAGCGCCTCGAACTCGACCTCGCCGTCCTCCAGCGCCGCAATGGCCAGCAGCGCCTGGCCCTGGCTGGCAAAAAGCACGGTCTCGAAGCGGAACTGCCGGGTACCTGAACGCGCAAGCTGGGCCTGGTAAACGCCGCGGATATCCTCGTCCGAGACCGGAAACTGCTCGTGGATGTGGGAGAAATAGCGAATCTGCACCACCTCCAGGTCGCGCAACACGCGCTGGGCCCGCATTTCCGGCGTGTCGGCCAGGCCTTCGCGTTCGGCCGCGTTGACGACCGCGCGCAGCCGGATCAACTCGTCCAGCAGCGCGCGCATGCCCTCGTGGTCGTCCTCGGCCACGCCGCGCTGGCGCATCATGTACTCCAGCATGGGCAGCGAGACAGGCTGCCCGTCGACCTCGACCAGGATCACGTCCTCGTCATGGATCAAGCCCTGGGGTTCGGACTGGCAGGCAGTCAGCAGCACAAACAGGGCTATTAAAATCAGCAGCTTAAATCTCATTTGGAGAAATTGCCTCAATATTCAGTGCGTGGATGTCTGTCGTCATCAATTCATCCATGGCAGCGTAAACCAGTCGATGCCGGGCCAGTCTCGGCAGGCCCTGGAAGGCCGCGCTGACCACGCGCACGCGGAAATGGCCACGGCCGTCGCGCGCGCCGGGGTGACCGGCATGCAGATGCGACTCGTCGATGACTTCCAGTTCGGCCGGCTCGAGCCGGGCTTCGATACGGCCGCGGATCATCGCCACTCGTTGCTCGGTCAAGGCAAAACCTCCTTGTAGGGGTGGACTTCCACGCTCGCCCAGGCGCCGGCCTCGATGTAAGGATCGCTTTCGGCCCACTCGGTCGCCGCTTCCAGGCACGCAAAATCCGCCAGGATCAGGGAGCCGACGAAGCCGGCCGGGCCCGGATCCTCGCTGTCGATGGCCGGCAGGGGACCCGCCGTGCGCAGGCGGCCCTGGTCAAGCAGGGCCTGGACCCGTTCCAGATGCAGGGCGCGGACCTGGCGCCGCAGGTCCAGGCTGTTCGGCGCGTCGCGCCCGAGAATGCAGTACAACATGGGTCAGGATCTTTCCAAGTGGCCGGTCAGGGCCGTCAATTGTAACCGTGCGGCCTTGCGCGCGCGCCGGGGGGCTGGCCGCCGCGCAGCCCCGTGTGCGAGCAGATGTGGATACACTGGCGCCATGAATGCAGAACGCAGCGATCACCCCTACGTCGCCCAACAGGAAATGCCCTTCGCGGTCGTGCAGGGCGCGCCAATGCTCAAGCTGCCGGATGACCTCTACATTCCGCCCGACGCGCTGGAAGTCTTCCTGGAAGCCTTCGAGGGGCCGCTGGACCTGCTGCTGTACCTGATCCGGCGCCAGAACCTGGACATCCTCGATATCCCCATCGCCGAGATCACCCGGCAGTACACCAGCTATATCGAAATGATGGCGGGCATGCGCCTGGAACTGGCTGCGGAGTACCTGGTCATGGCCGCCATCCTGGCCGAAATCAAGTCGCGCATGCTGCTGCCGCGACCGCAGGCCGAGGACGAAGACGAGTCCGACCCGCGCGCCGACCTGATTCGCCGCCTGCAGGAATACGAGCGCTTCAAGCAGGCCGCCAGCGATCTCGACGAACTGCCGCGGCTGGAGCGCGACCTGGCCGTGGCCAGCGCCGCGGTCGAGGACCACGGGCAGGTTCGCCTGCCGCCGGAGGTGGACCTGCGCGAACTGCTGCTGGCGCTGAGAGACGTCATGGCGCGCGCCGAGATGCTGGCCCATCACCAGGTACAGCGCGAACCGCTGAGCGTGCGCGAACGCATGAGCCGGGTCATCGACCTGGTATCGACCCAGCGCTTCGTCGAATTCGGCCAGTGCTTCGATCTCGAGGAAGGACGGCTCGGCGCCGTGGTCACCTTTCTCGCCCTGCTCGAACTGCTGCGCGAGCACCTGATCGACCTGGTGCAGCAGGAGCTGTTCGGCACCATGTACCTGCGCAGCCCGGGCGAGGCCTGAAGGGAAGCCCGTGACGGAATCACCAGATCTCAACGAACCGCAAGGCATGGACATCGCTTATCTGAAATCCGTGGTCGAGGGCGCGCTGCTGGCTGCCGGCGGACCGCTCAGCCTGAACCAGCTCAACGCCCTGTTCCCGGACGAGGAGAAACCCGGGCACGGCGCGATCAGGGAGGCCCTGGCCGCCCTGGATGCCGACCTGGAGGGACGCGCGGTGGAGTTGACCGAGGTCGGCAGCGGCTACCGCATCCAGATCCGGGCGCGCCTGATGCCGATCATCTCGAACATGTGGACGGAGAAGCCGCCACGCTATTCGCGCGCCCTGCTCGAGACCCTGGCCATCATCGCCTACCGCCAGCCGATCACGCGCGGCGAAGTCGAACAGATCCGCGGCGTCTCCCTGAGTTCGAACATCCTGCGCACCCTGCAGGAGCGCGACTGGATCAAGGTGGTCGGCCATCGCGACGTGCCGGGCCGGCCGGAACTGCTGGGGACGACGCGCGCCTTCCTCGACTATTTCAACTTGAAGTCGCTTGACGAGTTGCCGACCCTGGCCGAGATCAAGGACATCGACAACCTGGAGCCGGAACTGGAGCTGATCCACCCGGCCGCCGAACACAGCACGGACACGACAGCCTCCGATGAAACGGAAGACGCCCCCCCGAAAAAAGACAGCGAGCCGGAGCAACCCGAAGGCGACCACGAAGACTCGCCCGCCGCGGCGCAAGAAGACTCGCCCGACGACGACCGGCCGAAGGACTGACGCCCCGGCACCGGCCGAACAGGCCGGCGCCGAGCGCCTGCAGAAAGTGCTGGCCCGGGCCGGATTGGGCTCACGCCGCCAGCTGGAAAGCCGAATCGAGCGCGGCGAGATCCAGGTCAACAAGCTCGTGGCCAGCCTTGGCGCCGTGGTCAGCGACGGCGACCTGATCTCCCTCGACGGCCGGGATTACCGGGTCGAAGCCGCCTCGCCCGCCCACCGGACGCTGATCTATCACAAGCCCGAGGGCGAGGTCACCACGACCAGCGACCCGGAGGGCCGGCGCACTGTGTTCGATCGGCTGCCCAGCCTGCCCGAGGGCCGCTGGATCGCGATCGGTCGACTGGACCTGAACACGGCCGGCCTGCTGTTGCTGACCACCGACGGCGAGCTGGCCAATCGCATGATGCATCCCTCCGGCCAGGTCGATCGCGAGTACCTGTGCCGCATTCGGGGATCGGTGTCGGAGGAGCAACTGGAAAAACTGCTGGCAGGCGTGGAGCTCGAGGACGGTCCGGCCGCTTTTTCCGACATCGTGCCCGGCGAAGTCACGCCCGGCCATGCATGGTTCACGGTCGTGCTGTTCGAAGGACGCAATCGCGAGGTCCGGCGGCTTTGGGAAGCGGTCGGCGCCCAGGTGGCGCGGCTGAAGCGCGTGCGCTTCGGGCCGGTGTTCCTGCCGGCCGCCGTGCGCTCCGGCCGCTACCAGGAACTGACACCGGCCGATCATCGCATCCTTCGCGAAGACGTGGGCTTGCCGCCGCAGCCGGTCGAACTGAGCCTGAAGCGGCGGTCCTGAGCCGGATCGGCGCGCGGGGCAAGCCCGGGCACCGTCGACTAGCCGGTCAGCGGCATCAGGGTCAGCTCCACCCGCCGGTTCATCGCCCGGCCCTCGGCCGTGTCGTTGCTGGCGATCGGATAGTCGGGACCGTAGCCGTAGGTGGCGATGCGTGCCGGGTTGACGCCGCGATTGGTCAGGTAACGGCCCACGGTTTCGGCGCGCCGGGTGGACAGCTGCAGGTTGTAGCTGCGGCTGCCGACCGAGTCGGTGTGGCCGTCGACGACCAGCACGGTCTGCTCGAACTCCTGCAGGACCAGCGCGACCGAATCCAGGACGCCGAAGAAATCGGGCTTCAGGGCGGCCGAGTCGAAATCGAAGGTGACATGGCCCGGCATGTTGAGAATGATGTCGTCGCCGCGGCGGGTAACGCTGACGCCGGTGCCTTGCAGCTGGCGGCGCAGCGCCTCTTCGTTGCGATCCATGTAGGAACCGACCGCGGCGCCGGTCAGGGCGCCGAGACCGGCGCCGATGGCGGCCCGCTTGAGGCGGTCACCGCCCGATATGGCCCCGATCACTGCACCGACGCCGGCACCGACCGCCGCGCCCTGCCCGGTCCGCGTCGCCCGCGGCTCTCCGGTCCAGGGATCGGTGGTGGTGGCACAGCCGGCCACGGTCATCACGAGCAGAATCAGTAAGGCCTTGTTCATAACATTCGCGGTGCGCATGGCGACTCCGATGGATTTGATGTCATTGCCAGACAGTATGCCCGCCGGCAGCTTCGAGTGTGACGGCTCGCACTGAACCGGCACTGAATCAATGCCCGCGTGGGCTCAGGAATCGGCGCCCTGCTCGTCCAGCCAGCGATACAGGGTGCGGCGACCCACGCCCAGCAGCGCCGCGGCCCGCCGCTTGTTGCCGTCGACCCGCTCCAGCACGTGGTGGATGTAGCGCTGGCGCAGCTCGTTCAGGGTCGGCAGCACATCACCCTCCAGCAGGGCGGGTGGAATCGCGCCCGAGCCTTCGGCGCCGGGCCGGCCGGATTCGGTGCGGATGCGCTCGGGCAGATGCTCCGGCCCGACCTCGGCGCGATCGCAGAAAGTGACCGCGCGTTCCATCGCGTTGCGCAGTTCACGCACGTTGCCGCGCCAGGCATAGGCCCGCATCCGGCGCAAGGCCTGTTCTGACAGGCTCCGGGCCGGTCGCTGGCGGGCCACGGCGAAGCGCAGCAGGAAGCGCATGGCCAGCAGCTCGAGATCCTCGCCGCGCTCGCGCAGCGGCGGTACCGTGAGCTGAAAGGCCTCCAACCGGAAATACAGGTCTTCGCGGAATTCTCCGGCCGTGACTTTCTCGAGCAGGTCCACGTTGGTGGCCGCCACCAGGCGCACGTCGACCTGGTATTCGCGGTCCGCGCCGACCGGGCGCACCCGGCCGTCCTGCAGGGCGCGCAGGAGCTTGGCCTGCAACGCCAGCGGCATCTCGCCGATTTCGTCGAGGAACAGCGTGCCGCCGTCGGCCTGGCGGAACAGGCCGGTTCGGGCCTGCTCGGCGCCGGAAAAGGCCCCGGCCGCATGCCCGAAGAACTCGCTTTCCAGCAGGTCGGCCGGAATGCCGGCACAGTTGACGGCCAGGAACGGCTGGTCGGAACGCTCACTTTCGGCGTGAATGGCCCTGGCGACCAGGTCCTTGCCGGTACCGGACTCGCCGCTGATCAGGACCGGCCCGCCGGCGCCGGCAATCTTGCGAATGCGCTCGAACAGACCGAGCATGACCGGGCTGCGCCCCTCGATGCCGTGAAACGAGGGGGCATCGTAGGTTTTCTCGATCTCCCGCGCCTGCCGGTACAGGCGCCGGTACTCCAGCAGACGCTTGACGCTGAGCAGGAAGTGATCCATGTCCAGCGGCTTGGTCAGGAAATTGTCCGCGCCGGCCTTGAGCGCGGCGACCGCGCGGTCGACCGTGCCGAAAGCGCTGATCATGAGCACGCCGGGCGGCGGCTCGCGGCTGCGCAGGTGCTCGACCAGGGCCAGCCCATCGGCGCCCGGCAGCTGCAAGTCGCTGACCACCAGCTCTGGCGCCAGCGCGTCGATCTGCTCCAGGGCCTCCTCGGCGCTGCCGAAGGCCGAGGCCAGGTAGCCTTCCGCCTCGAGTTCCTCGACCAGCAGCTCGGCCAGGGCGGCGTCGTCCTCGACCACCATGATGCGTGAGGCCTGCGCGTTCATGCCGCCGCCTTGAACGACAGGCGAAAGCGCGCCCCGCCGAGTTCGGGCGAACGATCGACGCGGATCTCGGCGCCGTGTTCATTGGCCACGGCGCGCACGATGGTCAGGCCCAGGCCGGTGCCCTCGCCTTCCGGACGCCGGCTGTGGAACGGCTCGAAGATCAGGGCCAGCTCTGCCTCGGGCACGCCCGGCCCATCGTCTTCGACACTGATGACGATGCGGTCTTCGGCCGACTGCCCGGCGCCCAGACGGACCTGGCTGCGGGCCGCCTGGATGGCGTTGCGCACCAGGTTGAGCAGCGCATGCTCCAGACGGGCGGCATGCCCTTGAAGTCCCAGCCCCGACGCCGGGACTTCAGACTTCAGGGTGACCGCGGCGGCCTCGGCCTGCGGCGCGGCCCCGACCGCGACCCGCTGCAGCAGGGGCGCCAGCGCGACGTGCTCAGCCGCCGGCCGGTCGCTGCGCACGAAACTCATGAGGCGGGCAATCAACTGCCGCGTCCGCTCGACCTGCTGGCGAATGCGCGCGACCCGGCGCTGCTCTTCCCCTTCCAGTCGAAAGTCGCGTTCGAGGCGACGAGCGTCGCCGTCAATGACGGTCAGCGGCGCTCCCAGCTCGTGCGCCACCCCGGCGGAGAATCGACCCAGCGCGGCAAGGCTTTCCTGCTCGCGCAGCCGCTCCGACAGCACCAGGTGTTCCTGCTGGCGGCGCGCCAGCTGTTCCTCCATTTCGCTGATGGCGTCGAGCATGCGGTTCAGTCCGCGGCCGATCCGAACCAGTTCCTCCGGCCCCTCCACCCGGGTGCGATGCTCACGCTCCCCGGCCTCGATGCGGCCCATGCTGGCCAGCAGGGTCTGCACTGGTCGGTCGATCGATCTTCGGTATCCAAACAGGATCAGCAGCAGCATCAGGGCCACCATGCCGCCCCACAGCCACCAGCCGCGGTTGCGGACCTCGGCCAGCCACTGGGCCATGTCGCTTTCCTGGCGCACCACCTGCAGCAAGCCGATGATGCGGCCGGTGGGCCCGATCAGCGGCACGAAGTAGGAGTACACGGTCTGGCCGCCCAGGCGGTCATAGGCGCCCAGCTCCTCTCCCAGCTGCACCAGTTCGGCGGCCTGGATCTGCTCGCGCGCGCCCGGTCGCGCCTGGCCCGCCACCACCACGCGCTGGCCGGCGGCGTCGAACACGTTGGCGCCGTAGACCCGGTCGATTTCGAACACGGCCCCCAGGGATTCGGCCATCCGTTCAAAATCCCCCTCGGCGAAGGCCTGCTGAACCGGAATGCGAAGGGAACGCGCGACCAGCTCGATTTCCTTTTCCAGGCGTCGTTCGAGCAGGCCCTCCACGGCGTCGAAGGTGGTCCACATCAGGACCGCCGCAAGAACCGTCAGCGGGATCAAGGTGTGGGTCAGGAGTCGGTTTCTGAGGCTGCTCACCACAAGTGTCTGATTTGAAACATGCGCCATTATGACACATCCTGAGCGTGCGGGATGAAGGCAAAGCCGCTCAAGTCTTTGAATTCAGGCAGCGGAAAATCATGGCACGGCTATTGCATATAGGTAATCGCACACAGTGCTTACACTCGAATCAATCAGGAGTTTTGTCCCATGAATATCACCAAGACCCTAGCCGTCCTGCTCTTGGCCTTTGCCTTCGGTTCCACCGCCGCCCTGGCGCAGGTGGACGGCATGCAGCAAGCGCCTGCCGACATCGAAGTATCGGACCAGCAGCTTGAGAAGTTTGTCGAGGCCCAGGTGGCGATCATCGAAATCCAGCAGGATTACACCGGCCGTCTGCAGGAAGTTGACGACCCCGAGCGTGCCCACGAACTGCAGGTGCAGGCCAACGACGAGATGACCGAAGCGGTCACCGAAGCCGGCCTGGACGTGGAGTCCTTCAACAGCATCGCGATGGCGATCCAGAACAGCCCGGAGCTGCAGCAGCGTCTGACCGTTCTGCTTGAAGATCGCTAAGCCGCATTAGCCCTGCGGATCAATCTGCAAGATGTTGGCTGCTCTGGACGTGGAGCAGGCGCAAGGCCCGGACCGGATCGGTTCGGGCCTTTTTTCATGGCCGGATTCACGTGGCGCCAGGAGAAAGACGGCGGTTTTCCAGACTCGGGACACCGGCAGCGCCAGGCAAGGCGCTACCGGGGCAGGCTCAGTAGATGGCCCCGCCCCCTCGGGCGTAGCGCTCCAGCACTTCGGCCGCGGCCTGGCGCAGAACGCCCGTGCGAACGACGATCCCCCGCTGCTCGAGCCGGTCGATCCAGGCCTCGCTGCGATCCCCCTCGTCGAAGCCAACCGCCTCGGCGTCCGCCTTGGTCGCCCCGCACAGCACCGAACGCACGCCAGACCAGGGAATTGCCCCCAGGCACATCGCGCACGGCTCGCATGAGCTGACCAGTTCCAGAGGCCCCAGCCGGGTGTCGGCCAGACTGGCGCTGCCGAGGCGCTGCTGGGCCAGGCTCAGGGCGATGATTTCGGCATGCGCCGAAGAGCAGGCGGCCGGCTCGACCCGGTTGACCCCTGCCGCCACGACCCGGCCACTGTCGGCGGTCACGACGACGGCGCCGAACGGCCCGCCGCTGCCGTTGGCCACATTCGCCTCGGCCAGGCTGATCGCCACCCGCATGCGCTCCTCCGGGCTGTCCAGGGAGGCCGGCAGGCGGGCGAGAAACCCCGGCACCCAGGCCGGCAGATGCAGTTGAACGCTCAGCGGAAAACTCATCCGTCCGATCTTACCCTGACCGCCTCGAACAGGGCGATGCCGGCGGCCACCGATACATTGAGGCTTTCCATGGCGCCCGGCATGGGAATATGGACCAGTTCGTCGCAGTGCTCCCGCGTCAGTCGGCGCAAGCCGCCGCCTTCGCTGCCCAGGACCAGGGCCAGAGGGCCGTCCAGGCTGGATTGGTAAAGCGATCGCTCGGCGCTGCCGGTCAGCCCGATTCGCCACAGGCCCTGCTCGGCCAGCGCCGCCAGGCTGCGAGCCAGGTTGGTGACCACGGCCAGCGGCAGGCGTTCGGCCGCCCCGGCGGCAGCGCGCCGGGCGACCGGCGTCAAGCCCGCGGCGCGGTCCTTGGGCACGACCACCGCCAGCGCGCCGGCCGCTGCCGCCGATCGCATGCAGGCACCCAGATTGTGCGGATCGGTGATGCCATCGAGCACCAGCACCAGCGGCTTTTCGTGCCGGGCCAGCAGATCGTTCAAATCCTGCAGGTCGATCGGTGCGCGCGGGACGAATTCAGCGATGAGGCCTTGATGGCGCACGCCGGCCGCGCGCCGGTCCAGGGCCGCGGCATCCACCCACTCCACAGGGACTCCGTGCGCCTCCAGATCAACTGCAATCCTTTCAGTGGCTTTGGCCGACCTGTTGATCCAGACTCTGACCAGCCGGTCCGGCCCGCTCTTGATCAGCGCCTCGACGGCATGGATACCCATGGCCAGATCGCGTTTCATCCTTCAGGCTTCCCCCTAGTCTTCGCGCTGGACCAGGCGCAGGTCGATCTTGCGCTCCTCCAGGTTGACCGCGGCGACTTCCACCTTGACCCGGTCGGCCAGGCGCAAGCGAATGCCCCTTCGTTTTCCGGTCAGGCTGTGGCTGACCGGGTCGAAGTTGTAATAGTCGTTCGGCATGGCGGTCACGTGCACCAGGCCGCTGACGCCGAACTCGGGCAGCTCGACGAACAGGCCGAAGCTGGTCACGCCGGTGACGATGCCGTTGAAGATATCGCCGATGTGGCGCTGCATGAACTGCGCCTTGAGACGCTCGTCCACATCGCGCGCGGCTTCCTCTGCCCGCCGCTCTGCCCACGAGCAGTGGCGGCCCAGGTCGCTCATGCGCTCCGCGCCATAGGCGAATTCCTTGCGTTTGCGCTTGCGGCACAGGTGCTTGATGGCGCGATGCAGCAGCAGATCCGGATAGCGGCGGATCGGCGATGTGAAGTGGGCGTACTGGGCCAGGGCGAGGCCGAAATGGCCCCGGTTTTCGGGCTGGTAAACCGCCAGCGACAGGGAGCGCAGCAGGACCGCATCGACCAGCCGCCGCACCGGCAGATCGGCCACCTGCTTCTGGATGGCGGCATACTGGGCCGGATCGGGCTCATCCTTCCAGCGCACGCTCAAGCCCTGGACGCGCAGGAACTCTTCCAGCGCCTCGACCTTGTCGGACTGCGGCGGTTCGTGAACCCGATACAGCATTGGCAACTGCTCGCCCACGTAGCGCGCGGCCTCGACATTGGCCGCAATCATGCATTCCTCGATCAGACGATGCGCGTCGTGGCGGGTACTGAGGCGGATGTCGGCCACCCGACCGTCGGCATCGAACTGGAAATACACGGCCTGGGAGTCGAAGTCCAGCGCCCCGCGGCGCTCGCGCCGCCGCGCCAGCGCGCGGTAGACGGCGAACAGCTGGTCGAGGTTCCCGCGCACGTGGGCGAAGCGCTCGTTCAGCTCCGCATCGCCGCTATTGATCATGCGCTGGACCTGGTCGTAGGTCATGCGCGCGTGTGATCTCATCACCGCCTCGTAGAACCGGCTGCTTTTGACCTTGCCGCGGTCGTCGAGCTTCATGTCGCAGACCATGCACAGCCGATCGACTTCCGGGTTGAGCGAACACAGGCCGTTGGAAAGCGCCTCCGGCAGCATCGGGATCACGCGGTCGGGAAAGTACACCGAGGTGCCGCGCTGCTCGGCCTCCAGATCCAGCGGCCGGCCGGGCTGCACATACTCGGCCACGTCGGCGATGGCGACGATCAGGCGGAAACCGTCACCGCGCTGCTCGGCGAACACGGCGTCGTCGAAATCGCGCGCATCGGCGCCGTCGATCGTGATCAGCGGCAGGTCCCGCAGGTCCTGGCGGCGGGCGGCGATCTCGGGGTTGATGCGCTCGCCGTAGGCCTCAGCCTCGGCCACGGCTTCGTCAGGAAAATCGACCCGCAGCTGGTGCGAAAAGATCGCGATGTCGGTTGCGATGCCGGGCTCGTCGGCCTGGCCGAGCACGGCGACGATTTCACCCACCGGTCCGCGCTCGAAGCTCGGCGGCTTGTCGATGCGGGCCACGACGATCTGGCCGGGTGTGGCCTTGCCGACGCGCTCCAGCGGGATCAGCACGTCCTGGGTCAGGCGCGGGTCGTCGGGCACGACCATGGCGATCCCGCTTTCGATCAGCAGGCGACCGACCACCTGGGTATGCGCGCGCTCGACGATTTCGACGATGCCGCCTTCCTTGCGTCCGCGGCGATCGACGCCGGTCACGGCGGCCAGGACGCGGTCGCCGTTGAAGACCTGGCGCATCTGCCGCGGCGACAGGTACAGGTCATCGCCGCCAGCGTCGGGAATCACGAAGCCGAAGCCGTCCGGATGCGCGCTGACGCGCCCGGCCACCAGGTCCATGGCGCGTGCGAGTCCGTAGGCGGCCCTGCGGTTGCGCACCACTTCACCCGTACTGACCAGTTCGACCAGGATGGGTTTGATCAGGCGGTCCGAGTCTTCCTTGCTCAAACCGAAAATGCCGGACAG
>SKKM01000284.1 GCA_007121485.1 Wenzhouxiangella sp.
AAAACTGCCGCACCAGCAGCTGGGGCCGGTAGCGCTTCAGTTCATCGACCTCGCTCTCGATGATTTCGGCCAGGCGCTCGAGCAGGCGCAGATCCGCCTCCACCACCGGCCGGATACCGGGGCGGCGCACCTTGAGCACCACCTCGGTGCCGTCCTGCAGGCGGGCGCGGTGCACCTGGCCCAGCGAGGCGGCGGCCAGCGGTTCCGAATCGACCCGGGCGAAGACTTGCTCCGGCGGCGCGCCCAGGTCTTCGGTCAACTGGCGCTCGATGTCCGCCCAGTCCACCGCCGGCGCGCGATCCTGCAGCTTCTGGAATTCGCTCAGCCACTCCGGGCCGAACAGGTCGACGCGGGTGGCCAGCACCTGGCCAAGCTTGACGAAGGTCGGACCCAGCTCCTCGAGAATGCGGCGAATGCGCTCGGGCGGCTTGAGCCGGGCCAACTCCTCGACCCGGCTCCAGTGCAGCACCTTGCCAGCCCGCTCCAGCGCGCCAGCCATGCCGATCCGCCGCACCAGGTCGCCGAAGCCGTAGCGCACCAGCACCGCGGCGATATCCTGCACCCGGCCCAGGTCGCGCGCCGCATTGAGGGCCTGCCACAGCATCAGTTCAGCCCGCCCGGGACCGGCGGCAAAAGGATTGGCTTCTGCATCGCACCCATGGCGCCATGTTAACCGCGGAACGAAGCCTTGGGCGCCGCTGCAGCCGCTATCATTGGGCCATCCAGAAGCCGACGGCGCCGAACCCGTTCATGAATCGTCCCCTGCCCCTCACCCTGGCGCTGGTCGTGTGCGCCGCCATCATCAGCGTCAGCGGCTGCGCCACGCGCCCGCCGCAGCAGCAGGAAAACATCTGCTCCATCTTCCAGCAGCACCCGCGCTGGTATGACTACGCGCTGGCCTCCGAGCGCCGCTGGGGCACCCCGATCTATATCCAGATGGCTTTTGTGCAGCAGGAATCCTCGTTCCGCGCCCGCGCCCGTCCCGAGCGCAACCGGATTCTTGGCATCATTCCCGGCCGCCGCCCATCGTCGGCGCGCGGCTATGCCCAGGCCCAGGATCCGGCCTGGCAGGACTACCAGCAAGCCACCGGTCGGCGCGGTGCCCGGCGCAGCAACATGAGCGACGCGCTGGATTTCATCGGCTGGTACAACGACGTCAGCCACCGGCGCCTGGGGATCGCCAAGAACGACGCCTTCCACCTGTACCTGGCCTACCACGATGGCCATACCGGCTTTCAGCGCGGCGGCTGGCGCAACAACCCCCAGCTGCAGGACATCGCGCGCCGGGTGGAACAACGCGCGGCCACCTACGCGCGCCAGCTACCGGGCTGCGAAGCGCAGCTGCGCTGCCGGCGCTGGTATCAGTTCCGTCCGTTCTGCCGCTGAGCCGTCACCTGCAGATAGACCCAGCCGCCCAACGCGCCGCACAGGCCCAGCAGCAGCATCCCGACCGTCGTGCGCGCTGCCGCCACCACGGTGACCGGCAGCATGGCGTCCATGATCACCAGCGCGGCCGCGATCGCGGCGAAGCCGGCCAGCGGGAACAGCGGCGCGCGGCGCTGCGGCCAGCGCCGGGACAGCAAACCGGCCACCGGCCAGGCCAGCAGAAAGCCGAAGGCCACGATCAGCGTCCACACCGGGGCAAAGCGGGCGAGGTCGAACAGCGTCATGCCGAGGCGATCACCCAGCGAAATCCTGTGGCCGAGGGCGCTGATCGAGGCCAGGTTGATCTGGCTCTGCACCACGCTGCCGCTTACGGCCGTCGTGACCACCGCGGCGCACCAGCCAAGCAATGACTTCCACATCTGATTCTGTCTCCGTAGCCGGCCAGGAGCGCGGCATTCAGGGTGAAGCACCGAAGCGCCGGATGGTATCTTAAAGCGCATGAGTCATTCGATCCGACTGATCCGCTCCATCAGCGTCTGGCTGATCCTGGCCGCCGGGCTGAGCAGTATCGTGCTGGCCAGCGATGAATTCCAGGTCGAAGTCCTGACCGACGGCCTGGAGCACCCCTGGGCCCTGGTCTGGCTGGATGATGAGCGCATCCTGATTTCCGAGCGCGCGGGCCGGCTGCGGGTGTTCGAGCAGGGCCGCCTGCGCGACGAACCGGTCAGCAACGTGCCGGAAAGCTTCGTGCGCGCCCAGGGCGGGCTGCAGGACCTCATCCTGCATCCGGATTTCGAAAGCAACGGCTGGATTTACCTGAGCCTGGCCCACGGCGACGCGCGGGCCAACGCCACCCGCGTGGTGCGCGGACGCATCGAGGGCAACGCCTGGGTCGACAACGAGGTGATTTTCACCGCCCGCCCGACCAAGGCCACGGCCGTGCATTACGGTGCACGCATGGCCTTCATGAACGACGGTACGCTGCTGATCAGCGTCGGTGACGGCTTCAATCTGCGCGAGGAAGCCCAGCGCCTGAACAGCCATATCGGCACGATCGTGCGCGTCACCGACGAGGGCGGGGTACCGCCGGACAACCCCTTTGTCGATCAAGCCGACGCCCTGCCCGAGATTTTCAGCTACGGCCACCGCAACGCCCAGGGCCTGGTGGTCGATCCCGATACCGGCCTGATCTGGTCGCACGAGCACGGCCCGCGCGGCGGCGACGAGCTGAACCTGATCCGCCCCGGCGCCAATTACGGATGGCCGGTAGCGACCCACGGCATCGACTACTCCGGCGCGCGCATCTCGCCGTTCACCAGCCGTCCGGGCATGGTCGACCCGCTGATCGACTGGACGCCCTCCATCGCCCCGGCCGGCATGAGCCAGTACCGCGGCGAACTGTTCCCCGACTGGCACGGCGACCTGCTGGTGGCCAGCCTGGCCGAGCGCAGCCTGCGCCGCGTCCGCATCGACGGCGAAGCGGTGCTGGGCGACGAGATCGTGCCGCTGGACCTGGGACGGCGCCTGCGCGACGTGCAGGTGGGTCCCGGCGGCGCGCTCTACCTGCTCACCGACGAATCCAATGGCGCGCTGCTGCGCGTGACGCCCACACGCTGATGCTGCAGGCCGCCTCCAAACTGCTGCGCGCCCGGGTCGCACGCCTGCTGGTCTGGGCACTGGCCCTGATTCCGCTGGCCGCCTTCGCGCTCGGCCTACGCGCGGCCGATTTCCAGGACCTGGCCGCCGTCCTCAACATGCTGGGCCGCCTGACCGGCGTGCTCGGCCTGGCCTTCTTGCTGCTGTCGGCTGCCCTGAGCGCCCGCGTGCCCGGCTTCGACATCCCCTTTGGCGGCCTGACCCGGCTGTGGCACACCCATCACCTGCTCGGCGCCGCCGCTCTGGCGCTGCTGATGGCCCACCCGCTGCTGCTGGCCTTCTCGGCCCAGGTCCATGGCGAAGGACTGGCCTTCGCCACCCTGTTCCCGCCGCTGAGCGACATCGCCACCTGGAGCGGCTGGGTGGCGCTGCTGATGATGATGATCTTCCTGGCGCCCACCTTCAGCTTTTTCGGCAAGCCGGACTACGAGCGCTGGAAACGACTGCACAAGGTCGCCGTTCTGGCCGTCGTCATTTCCCTGGTTCACACCGCTCTGTTCAGCCGCAGCCTGCCGTACTGGACCGATCTGATCGTCTGGACGCTGTTTGCCGGAATGGCCCTGGGCGCGGTGCTGTGGCGCTTCGTCTTTTCGCGCCGGGTCGGGCGCCTGCCCTACACCGTCGCCGACGTTCGGCGGCCGGCCAACAACGTGGTCGAACTGACCCTGGAGCCGCGCCGGCGGCCGCTGAAATACAAGGCCGGGAACTTCGTCTACATGACGCCGTTCGACCACGATCTCGAAAACGGCCACGGCGAAGAGCATCCCTACACCCTGTCCTCGTCGCCGCTGGAGTCCAACCTGCGCATGGCGATCAAGGACCTTGGCAATGCCAGCCGCGCCCTGCAGTCGATCAAGACCGGCGCCCGGGTGACCGTCGAGGGACCGTACGGTCGGTTTTTCAAGACCCCGGACCGCGTCGACAAGCCGGAGCTGTGGGTTTCCGGCGGCATCGGCGTCACGCCGTTCCTCGCCCGCATGCGTCATCTTGCCGCGCTTGAAGCCGGCGGCGACATCCGCTTCATTTACTGCGTGCAGGACGAGGCGCGTGCCCTCTACCTGCTCGAACTACAGGCCCTGGCCGGGCGCATTCCCGGCTGCAAGCTGGTGCCGCACTATTTTTACCGTGAGGGTCCCTTGAGCCAGACCTTCCTGCGCGAGAACTGCGGCGACATCGATCAGCGCGAGGCCTACATCTGCGGTCCGCAGCCGCTCAACCGGCTGGTGCAGGCCCATCTGCGCGCGCTCAGCGTGCCGCGCCGGGCCATCCACACCGAGGAGTTCGAGCTGCTATGAAAAAGACCCTGTTCGCGCTGTTCGTGGCGTTCTGGGCCAGCGTGGCGACCATCGCCGCGCTGCAGGCGCTGTCCAACGGACTCGCTGTCGGGACCCCGGACGACGAAGCCCTGCCCGGCTTCACCATGGCCGAGGTGGCCGAACACGACAGCCTGGACAGCTGCTGGAAAGTCATCGAGGGTAAGGTCTACGACTTCACCGACTACATCCCGCGGCACCCGACCCCGCCGCGCGTCATGGAGGTCTGGTGCGGGCGCGAGGCCACCGAGGCAATGCGGACCAAGGGCATCGGCCGCGACCACAGCCCGGCCGCCTGGGCCATGATGCGGCCCTACCTGATCGGCGAAGTGGTCGAGGAATAGCCCGGGAACGAGCCCGACCCGGCAGGACTCAGGCCAGGTCCAGCGCCTGCCGGGCCAGCGGCATGGTCATGCAGCGGCAGCCGCCGCCGCCGCGGCTGAGCTCTGCGCCGTCGATGCTGACCACCACTTTCTCATCCGCGCCCAGCTCGCGCTGCCCGCTGATCAGGTCCTCCGCGCGGGCGACGTTGAAGCCCGAGCGGGCCAGGGCATCCAGCGTGCGTTCATTGTGCGAGTAGCCGAGGATCCGGCCCGGCCCGAAGGCGAAGAAGTTGGCGCCGCTGGCCCACTGCTCGCGCTGCTGCCGGAACTCGTCGTCTCCGCCGCAGGGAATCGGCGCAAGGTCCACACCCAGGTCGGCCAGCGCCGGCAGCACGGCGTCGTACTCGCGGATCACGGCACGCTCCGGATCGTCGAACCGGCAGTGGAAGGCGCGTGAGCGCTGCAGGCCCGTGATCAGGGGTGGAAAGACCACGCACTGGTCGCGGTCGACCATGGTGAAAATCATGTCCAGGTGGATGGTGGCGCGGGTCTTGGGAATCTCGACCACGATGAAATTGCGCACCGGCCCCTGGCCGGCGATGGCGCGCATGAGCCGGTCGATGCCGGCCACCGAGGTGCGTTCGCTGTAGCCGATCACCACCAGGTCACGGCGGATCACCAGCAGATCGCCGCCCTCGATGGTGACTTCGGAATCGCGGCGATCGGTACCGTCGAAGTAAAAGCCGCTGCTGACGACGTCCGGATGGTACTTGAACACCGCCTTGAGCAGCAGCGCCTCGGCCACGCGGGCCTTGTAGGCCATGGAGCCGATGATCACCCGGTCGTTCAGGCACATGGTGGCGTCGCGGGTGAAGAAGGTGTTGGGCAGCGGCGGGATGGCGTAGCGCGAAGGGTCCAGGTACTTTTCCAGGCTGACCGGCCGCTTGGGCGTGCCTTCGATCAGGCGTGAAGCCAGCTGGTCGGAGGGCAGTTCGACCAGATCGTCGATCAGTTCCGGGCACTGATACAGGGTGCACAGCTCGTTGACCAG
>SKKM01000156.1 GCA_007121485.1 Wenzhouxiangella sp.
CGTCCACCAGCAGGCGCACCCCGCGGATGCCGAACGGCGAGCGCGCGCCGAAGCCGCGCACCGAAACGCGCAGATTCTGGGCGAAGTTGTAGCGGTTCTGAAAGAACAGGCCGGGCACGCGATTCAGGCTCTCGTCCAGCTGCAGGGCCTGACGCGCGGTCTGCAGCGCTTCCTCGTCGACCAGGCTGACCGCCGTGGGCGACAGCAGAAGATCCCGGTCTAGGCGCGCGGCGGTGACCAGGATGCGATCTTCTTCCTCTGCGGTCTCGAATGCGGCGGGTTCGAGTTCGTCGGCGGCGGTTTGCGCGAGCGCGGTACTGATCGAACAGGCAACGACAAACGTCAGCAGCAGGACTGCCGGGCTGGAATTTCGCATTTGGAGACGAGCAATGTCGGATGACTCAGCGGGGTAAGCTACCACTCCTTGCATGGTGCACCGCGTGAAATCCCTTGTCCGACCGTCCCGCCCCAACGCTTGCCGCCCGCCTGCGCCAGCTGACGCTGGTGCTGGGAAATCGACTGGAGACGGAGCTTCTGCTGGCCCACGTGCTGGGCGTGGAACGCAGCTGGCTGTACGCGCACGGCGAGGCGCCGCTGACGCCGGCGCAGCAGAGCGCGCTGGATGAGCTGGCGACGCGGCGCCTGGATGGCGAACCCATGGCCTACCTGCTGGGCTTTCGGGAATTCTACGGGCGCGAATTCCGGGTCACCCCGGCGGTGCTCATCCCGCGCCCGGAAACCGAGCTGCTGGTCGACGCCGGCCTGGAAATACTCGGCAGCGACGATACGTCAGTTCTCGACGTCGGCACCGGATCGGGCTGTATCGCCCTGACCTTGGCCGCTGAAAGACCGGACTGGCAGGTCACCGCCGTGGACCTGTCCAGCGCAGCGCTGGCGGTATGCCGGGACAACGCGGCACGGCTGAACCTTGCCCGGGTCGAACTGCTGCACGGCGACCTGCTTAAGCCCGTGCAGGGCCGCCGCTTCGATGCCATCCTGAGCAACCCGCCCTACGTGGCGGCCGGCGACTCGCACCTGGACCAGGGCGACCTGCGCTTCGAGCCGGACATGGCGCTGAGCGCGGACGACGAGGGCTTGAGCGTCATCCGGCGCCTGGTGCAGCAGGCGCCGAGGCATTTGCACGCCGGCGGCTGCCTGTTGATCGAGCACGGTTATGATCAGGCAGCGCAGGTTAGGGCCTTGCTGGATCAGCAAGGCTTTATCGGGATCGAGAGCCGGTGCGATCTGGCCGGCATCGAGCGCATCACGCTGGGCCGGCTGGCACACCCGCGCGGCTGATCCAGCCACGGGCGGCGCGCTGGCCACGACATCCGAAACCGGGACCGAGACCGGCGCGTCTCCCCCGCCACGACTGATCCACGACATGAGCACATCCACCCTCGTTCGCTTGCTGATCCTGTCGGTCTTCGCCGCCGCGATCGCCGCCATCCTCATCTTCGACCTGGGCCAGCATCTGAACCTGGAGACCCTGCGCGAGCAGCGCGAGCAGCTGCGCGCGTTCACCGAAGACCACCTGGGCCTGATGCTGGCCGGCTACGTGGGGCTGTACATCGTGATGGCGGCCGTGTCGGTACCGGGTGCTGCGATCATGACCCTGGCCGGCGGCGCGCTGTTCGGCGTCCTGCTGGGTACGGTGGCGGTTTCCTTCGCCAGCACCATCGGCGCCACCCTTGCCTTCCTGGCCGCCCGATTCCTGTTTCGCGACGCCATCCAGCGCCGCTTCGGCAAGCGCCTCAAACCCATCAATGAGGGCGTGGCTCGCGACGGTGCCTTTTATCTGCTGGCCCTGCGCCTGGTGCCGGCCTTCCCGTTCTGGATGATCAACCTGGTCATGGCGCTGACCCCGATCCGCACCTGGACCTTCCTCTGGGTCAGCCAGCTGGGCATGCTGCCGGCCACGGTGGTCTACGTCAACGCCGGCACCCAGCTGGCCCAGGTCGAATCGACCGGCGACATTCTCTCGCCCGGCCTGATCGGCGCCTTCGTGCTGCTCGGGCTGCTGCCGCTGATCCTGCGCTGGGTGCTGCGTTTCCTGTCCGGCCGCAAGGTCTACCGCGGCTGGCGCAAGCCGAAGCGCTTCGACTACAACCTGATCGTGATCGGCGCCGGCGCCGCGGGCCTGGTATCGAGCTACATCGGGGCGACGGTCAAGGCCAGGGTCGCCCTGATCGAAAAGCACAGGATGGGCGGCGACTGTCTCAATACCGGATGCGTGCCGTCCAAGGCGCTGATCCGCACGGCCCGGCTGCTGGCCGAAGCGCGCGACAGCCGTCGCTACGGCATCCGCAAGATGGAGGCCGAGGTCGACTTCGGCGAGGTCATGGCGCGGGTGCACGAGTCGATCAGAAAGATCGAGCCGCATGATTCCCCCGAGCGCTACCGCGGCATGGGCGTCGACGTGATCCAGGGCACGGCTACGCTGGTTTCGCCGTGGGAGGTCGAGGTCGACGGCGGGCGCCTGTCGGCCCGCTCCATCGTGCTGGCCACCGGCGCCGAGCCATTGATTCCCGAGTTGCCCGGGCTTGACGCGACCGAATACCTGACCAGCGACACGCTGTGGGACCTGAAAGCCCTGCCCGAGCGCCTGCTGGTGCTGGGCGGCGGCCCGATCGGCTGCGAGCTGGCCCAGGCCTTCGCCCGGCTGGGTTCAAAAGTGACCCTGGTGGAAATGGCCGACCGGCTGCTGGCGCGGGAAGACCCTGAAGTCGGCCGGGCCCTGGCCGAGCAGCTGCAGCGCGATGGCGTCACCCTGGCGCTGGCCCATCAAGCCGCACGGATCGAAACCGGCAGCACCCTGGTCTGCGATCACGGGGGCAAGGAAGCCCGCTTCGATTTCGATAAACTGCTGGTCGCGCTCGGGCGCAGGACCCGCGTGCAAGGCTACGGTCTTGAGACGCTGGGCGTGCGGCTCGGCGATCAGGGCCGCATCGCTGTCGATCCCATGCAGCGCACCAACTTTCCCAACATCTACGTGTGCGGCGATGCGGCCGGCCCCTACCAGTTCACCCACGTGGCCGCCCACCAGGCCTGGACCGCGGCGGTCAACGCCCTGCTCAGCCCGCTGTGGTCTTTCCGCACCGACTACCGCGTCATTCCCCGGGTCACCTTCACCGATCCGGAAATCGCGCGGGTGGGCCTGAACGAGCAGGAAGCCGCCGAGCGCGACGTCGACGTCGACGTGACGACTTACGATCTCAGCGATCTCGACCGGGCGATTGCCGACGGCGACGATCGCGGCCTGGTCAAGGTACTGACCGAGCCTGGCAAGGACCGCATCCTGGGCGTGACCCTCATCGCGCGTCACGCCGGCGAGATGCTGCCGGAGTTCGTGCTGGCCATGAAGCATGGACTGGGCCTGAACAAGATTCTCGGCACCATCCACGTCTACCCGACCTGGTCGGAAGGCAACAAGTACGCCGCCGGGGAGTGGAAAAAGGCCAACAAGCCCGAGGCCGCACTGCGCTGGGCCGAGCGCTTTTTCTCCTGGCGACGGGGCTAGAATGCTGGCGATGTTGCAGCAGTTCTCCACACCCGCCCTGGCGATCGCGCTGTTGATCGTGCTCGCCGTGGGTCTCGGGCAGTTGCTCAATCCGGCCGTACCCGAGCTGCCGGCCGTCGGCCTGATCATCACCGCCTCGGCGCCCCTGCTGTTCCTGCTGCGGCTGCGGATCGCACCGCCGCCGGAAAAGCGCCACCCCGTCACCACTTCGGCCGCCATGGGCCTGGGTTGCGCCATGATCATGATCGGCATCCAGCGTTTCGGGGACGATCATCGCTGGCTGCTCGGCCTGGCCCTGGCCGCGCTGTGCGCCTGGATGCTGTACCAGCGCTATCACTTCCGCTCCGGCCGGGAGCCGGAGCCGAAGGACTGAGCCAATGCCGCCCCGATGCCCTGCCGCCAGGCAAGGCTAGCCGTTATGATGCGATGAGGATTCACCAGCCTGCTCGACAAAAGGGGTAGCCGGCATGAGCGAACAGACTGATCGACCCGCGACCATCCATGATCACATCCGCTCCTACCAGGACCTGGTCGGGGCGGACATTCAATTTGCCTTTCAGACCATTCTGGACGCCGAGGCGCTGGACGTGGTCGCCTTCGAGGCCCTGGTGCGCGGCATCCGCGGCGAGCCGGCGGCAACCGTCATCAGCCGCATTCGCCACGACCAGCGATTCGCCTTCGACCAGGCCTGCCGCATCCGGGCGATCGAGGCGGCGGCACGCAACCAGATCAGCGCCGACCTGCACCTGAACTGTTCCGACATCAAGCTCGCCAACGTCGCGCTCGTCACCAGCGTCAGCCTGCACATCGCGCGGCGCTACGGCATCGACAGCGAGCGTCTGGTGCTCGAGGTGGCCAACCTCGACAACCTGGCCGCCAGCGGCCAGGTCGCGGAAGTCGGGGCCGCCTTGAAGGACGCCGGCCTGCGCACGCTGGCCGACAATTTCGGCCGACGCAACGCCGACCTCCGGCCCATTGCCCAGTTTCGTCCCGAACAGCTCAAGCTGGACCGCCAGCTGGTTCAGGCCGTGCACGAGAACCCGGAAAACCAGGCCATCATCCATGCCTGCTGCCGCCTGTGCGAGGAACTGGGCATCCTCGTGGTCGCCGGCGGCGTCGAGTCGATCGAAGAGTTTCGCTGGCTGCAGGACGCCGGAATCCAGCGCTTCCAGGGCTACTTCTTCGCCCACCCGGGCCTGGACGACGAGTTCATCTAGCCGCTGCGGCACAGCCACGCCGGCAGCGGCAGCCCCTTGCTTTCGAGAAAGTCGCGATTGAAGATCCTGGAGGCATAGCGGCTGGCCGAATCGCACAGGACGGTGACGATGAGCTTGCCGGGACCCAGCGCCCGGCCCAGCCGAATGGCCCCGGCCACGTTGATGGCGCTCGAGGGGCCAAGATAGAGTCCCTCACGCCCGATGAGGTCCCACAACACCGGCATCAATTCGATATCGGGGATGTTGAAGGCATCGTCGATGCGCGCGCCGTCCAGGTTGCCCGTGACCCGGTTCTGGCCGATGCCTTCGGTGATCGAGCTGCCGGACGACTTCATCTCGCCGTGCTTGACCCAGTGGTAGACCCCGGCGCCGTCGGGGTCGGCCGCCGCGATCATCACCCCGGGTCGGCGCTCCTTCAGCCACGTGGAAACCCCGGCCAGCGTGCCGCCCGTTCCCACGGCGCAGATGAATCCGTCGATCCTGCCGGCCGTCTGCTCCCAGATTTCCGGGGCGGTGGAGCGCATATGGCCCTCGCGGTTGGACAGGTTGTCCCACTGGTTGGCGTAAAACACCCCGTGCTCGCTGCTCAGGGACTCGGCCAGGCGCCGGGCCTGGTGGACGTAGTTGGCCGGATCGCGATACGGCACGGCCGGATAGGTGCGCAACTCCGCGCCCATGCTCAGCAGGCTGGATTTCTTTTCTTCCGACTGGGTGTCCGGCATGACGATGATGGTCTTCAATCCCAGCGCGTTGCCGGCCAGGGTCAGGCCGATGCCGGTGTTGCCCGCAGTGCCCTCGACGACGATGCCGCCACGCTCGACCAGGCCGCTGTCCATGGCGTCGAGCAGCATGTACTTGGCGGCGCGGTCCTTGACCGACCCGCCGGGATTCATGAACTCGCACTTGCCGTAGATCTCGCAGCCGGTCAGCTCGGAGGCCAGCCGCAGGCGGATCAGCGGCGTCTGTCCGACCGCTTGGAGAAAGTCA
>SKKM01000077.1 GCA_007121485.1 Wenzhouxiangella sp.
CGCCGAAGCCTGCGTTCTCGCACTTATAATGCAGGCCCGTTCGCCGCACACGATCAGGGCCTAAGCCATGATTCTTTTACTCGGGCAGCAGGCGCTGCCTGATTTCCGTCTTCGCCAGCTGGCAGAAGCCCTGAGCCGCATCGAGTCCTGCCCGGTGCAGCTTTCCGCGCGCGAGCTGTTCCTGATCAACGCGCGGCAACTCGAGACCGGGCAGGCCGAGCGGCTCGGTCAGCTGCTGCACGCGGACGCCTCCCGCGGGTCCCTGCAACTGGATGACGGCTTGCTGGTGCTGCCGCGTCCGGGCGTTCGCACGCCCTGGGCCAGCAAGGCCGGTGACATTCTCAAGCGCTGCGGGCTGGAACGGCTGGCCAGCCTGGAGCGGGCGGTCTTTTTCGAGTTCGCGGGCATCGACGCTTCCGCCCTGTCCGAGGCTTCGCTGGCCCTGCTGCATGACCGCATGACCCAGGTCGTTTTGCCGTCCTCGGCCGAGCTGGACGGCTGGTTCGCCAGGCCCGAGCCGCGGCCGCTGCAGCGCATCGCGCTGGGCCAGGCGCCGGTCGAGCGCCTGGGCGAGGCCAACCGCGAGCTGGGCCTCGCACTGAGCGAGGGCGAGATCCGCTACCTGGTCGAGGCCTATCGCCAGCTCGGCCGCGATCCCAGCGACGCCGAGCTGATGATGTTCGCCCAGGCCAATTCCGAGCATTGCCGGCACAAGATCTTCAACGCCAGCTGGACGGTGGATGGGCAGGACCGGGAGCACAGCCTGTTCAAGCTGATCCGGCAGACCCATGCCGCCACGCCCGGCGGCACCCTGGTGGCCTACGACGACAACGCGGCCGTGCTCGAGGGGTTTCCGGCCCAACTGCTGGTGACCACCGGCGATGTCCCGGCCTACCGCCTGGAGCCGCGCGAGCTGCACATCCAGATCAAGGTCGAGACCCACAACCACCCGACGGCCATCTCGCCCGATCCCGGCGCGGCCACCGGCTCGGGCGGTGAGATCCGCGACGAAAGCGCGACCGGGCGCGGCGCCCGCCCGGTCGCGGCGCTGACCGGCTTCTCGGTCTCCGACCTGCGCATCCCCGGCCATGAGCAGCCGTGGGAATCGACGCCGCCGCCGCCGCGCCGCCTGGCCACCGCCTTCGAGATCATGCGCGATGGCCCGATCGGTGCAGCGCGCTTCAACAATGAGTTCGGCCGCCCGGCGCTGCTCGGCTATTTCCGCAGCTTTGCCATGGACGTCGACCAGGGGCTGTGGGGCTATCACAAGCCGATCATGCTGGCCGGCGGCTGCGGCATGATCGCCGGCGGCCAGCTGTTCAAGCAGGACCTGCGGCCGGGCGACCGCGTCATCGTGCTCGGCGGCCCGGCCATGCTGATCGGACTGGGCGGCGGTGCGGCTTCGTCGATGAGTTCGGGCCAGTCCGACGCCGATCTCGACTATGCCTCGGTGCAGCGGGGTAACCCGGAAATGCAGCGCAGATGCCAGGAAGTCATCGACCGCTGCTGGTCGCTGGGAGACGACAACCCGATCCGCTCCATCCACGACGTGGGCGCCGGCGGCCTGTCCAATGCCCTGCCCGAACTGCTGCACGACGGCGGCGTGGGCGGCGCGCTGGAGCTGCGCGCCATTCCGACCGCCGATCCCGGCCTTTCGCCGATGGAAATCTGGTGCAACGAGGCCCAGGAGCGCTACGTGCTGGCCATCGCGCCGCAGGACCTCAAGCGTTTTGCCGCCCTGTGCGAGCGCGAGCGCTGCCCCTGGGCCGACCTCGGCGAGGCGACCGCCGAGGGCCGGCTGCGCGTCGACGACCGCCACTTCGGCGAACCGGCCGTGGACATGGACCTGGAACTGTTGCTGGGCCGCCCGCCCGGGCTGCATCGCGATGCCCTGAGCATCGGGCACCCGCCCGGCGGCGCCGATCTGGCCGGGATCGATCTGGACCAGGCCTGGCGCCGCATCCTGGCCCTGCCCACCGTGGGCAGCAAGCAGTTCCTGATCACCATCGGTGACCGCAGCGTCGGCGGCCTGTCGGTGCGTGACCAGATGGTCGGCCCGTACCAGGTGCCGGTGGCCGACAACGCGATCACCCTGAGCGACTACGAATCCTTCACCGGTGCCGCGATGAGCATCGGCGAGCGTACCCCGCTGGCCATCTGGGACTCCGCGGCGGCGGCCCGCATGGCGGTCGGCGAAGCCCTGAGCAACCTGGCCTCGGTGGCCTGTCCGGGGATCGAGCGCATCAAGCTGTCGGCCAACTGGATGGCGGCAGCCGGCAGCGACGGCCAGGACGCCGCCCTGCGCGCGGCGGTGGAGTCGGTCAGCGCGTTCTGCCGCAGTCTCGGCCTGGCCATTCCGGTCGGCAAGGATTCGCTGTCCATGCGCACCGTCTGGCAGGATGGCGAAGCCGAGCGCACCCAGCGCGCGCCGGTGTCGCTGATCGTCTCGGCGTTCAGCCCGGTCAACGACGTGCGCCGGCACGTGACGCCGGAGCTTCAGCGCGGCGACAGCCTGCTGGTGCTGATCGATCTCGGCCGCGGGCGGCTGGGCGGTTCGGCCCTGGCCCAGGTGTTTGTCCGCGAGCTCGGGCCGGTGCCCGACGTGGACGATGCCGAGCGCCTGAAGCGGGCGTTCGAGTGGCTGCAGGAGATACTGGCCTGCGGCAAGCTCCTGGCCTGCCACGACCGTTCCGACGGTGGTCTGTTCGTGACGGTGCTGGAAATGGCCCTGGCCGGACACTGCGGCCTCAGCCTGGAGTTGCCGGACGGCGAGCCGCTGAATCAGCTGTTCAACGAGGAGCTGGGCTGGGTGATCCAGGTGCGTGCCGCGGACTGGCCGGCGCTGCAGGCCGAGCTGGCCGGGCGCGGCCTGGCCGATGCGGCCCGCGTGATCGGGCGCCCGGACCACGACGGCGCCGGGCGGCTGCGCATCGACCAGTCCGGCCGGCCGGTTTTCGATCAGCCCATGTCCGAACTGGCCCAGGCCTGGGCCCAGACCAGTCATCGCATGCAGCGGCTGCGCGATCATCCCGAATGCGCCGATGAAGAACACGCCGCCCTGGGCGACTGGGACCGTCCCGGACTCAAGGCCGAACTGAGCTTCGAGCTGTCCGGCGCGCCGGCGGTGCACGCGGGCTCGGCGCCGCCGCGCGTGGCCGTCCTGCGCGAGCAGGGCGTCAACGGCCAGCGCGAGATGGCGCGCGCCTTCATGGCGGCCGGCTTCGAGGCGGTCGATGTGCACATGAGCGACCTGGAGAGCGGTCGCCAGTCGCTGGACGAGTTCCGCGGTCTGGTCGCCTGCGGCGGATTTTCCTTCGGCGACGTGCTCGGGGCCGGCCAGGGCTGGGCGCGCTCGATCCTCTTCAACGACGCGCTGTCGGCAGCATTCAGCGAGTTTTTCGCCGACCCCGGGCGTTTCGCCCTGGGCGTGTGCAACGGTTGCCAGATGCTCAGCGCACTCAAGGCCATCATTCCCGGCACCGGGCACTGGCCGAGCTTCGAGCACAACCGTTCGCGCCAGTTCGAGGCGCGCCTGAGCCTGGTCCGGATCGAGTCCTCGCCCTCGCTGTTTTTCGACGGCATGGCCGGCTCGGTGCTGCCCATCGTGACCGCCCACGGCGAAGGCCGGGCGCGGTTTGCCGATGAGCCGGACCGCTCCCTGGTGGCCTTGCGCTATGTCGACGGTTACGGTCAGCCGACCGAGCACTATCCGGACAACCCGAACGGCTCGACCGCCGGGATCACCGGCTTGACCAACACCGACGGGCGCATCACCATACTGATGCCGCACCCGGAACGCCTGCTGCGGCGGGTCAATTTCTCCTGGGCGCCGGCGGGCTGGGGCGAAGGGTCGCCGTGGCTGCAGATGTTCCACAATGCCCGGCGCTGGACCGACCGGGCCGGTCGAATCTGAGTCTGTGGTGAGCGAGACATCCGGGAAAAAGAAAGGCGACCCGATCAAGGAGATGTTCCTGCTGGCGGCCTTGTACCTGCCGCTGGGGTTCTTTCTGTGGTTCATTTCCGCCAGCCTGCTGATGTTCCCGACCGCGCGCCTGTCGGAGTTCCTGCTGACTTCGGTGTTCGGCGATGTCTTCGAGCGGGTTGTGCAGCTCGGCTTCAAGCTCGAGATCCAGACCACGGTGGTCATTCAGCAACTGGTCGAGGGCCGCCGGGTTGCCGTCAACATCTTCATCAACCCCATGATCTACGCCTGGGGCATGGCCCTGCTGTTCGGCCTGATCATGGCCACGCCGCTGGGCGTCCGCAAGCGCCTGGTGCAGATGGCGATCGGTTTCCTCGTGGTGACCCTGGTCGCAACCTGGGGCGTGTTCTGGGAGACCCTGACCGATCTGGCTTTTCGTTCCGGACCGGAAGCGGCTGCGGCGGCGCGCGGCCTGGGCGTGAACATGAACCTGATCGCGCTGTTCTACCAGATGGGTTTCCTGATGTTTCCGGCCGTCATCCCGGTGGCGACCTGGATTCTCATGAACCGGCGCTTCATCGAAAACGACGTGTTGCGTCGTCGTCTTTGAACCGAGTGGCCGTTAAGATGGTCTTTAATTGCTGACGAACGCGCAGGCTGGATTGCATGGACACGACAACGGTAACCGCCGGACAGGACGAATCGGGCCTGCTGCCCAGCATCGGCGCGCATCTGGAAGATCGCGCCGGCGAGCTGTGCCGGCTGCTGCTCGAGCGCGGCCGCCTGCGCGAGGAAGACCTCAACCGCGCCCGCGCCTACCGCGAGCAGCACGGCGGCAACCTGCTGACCCTGCTGGTCCGGCTGGGCCTGGTGTCCGAGCGCGACCTGGCCCGGGCCCAGTCTGAACTGCTTGATATCCCCCTGATCAGCGACAAGGACTATCCGGAAGAGGCGCCCACGGTCGAGGACATCGCGCTGCGCTACATGAAGCAGCAGCACCTGGTCCCGATCCGCGTCGACGAAACCACCATCGAGGTGGTCATGGCCGATCCGCAGGACAGCTTCGCGCTGAAGGCCCTGAAGATGGCCACGGGTCGCGAGGTACTGCCGCGCGTCGGCATCGCCTCGGAGATCGACAACACCATCGAGCGCTATTACGGCGGCGGCAAGTCGGCCATGGGGCAGATCGCCGAGAGCCTGGCCGGTGAGGGCGTGGACGGCGACGAGGAGGATGTCGAGCACCTGCGCGACCTGGCCTCCGAGGCACCGGTCATCCGCCTGGTCAACCTGATCCTGCAGCGCGCGGTGGAATCGCGCGCCTCCGACATTCACATCGAACCCTTCGAGAACCGCCTGAAGGTGCGCTACCGCATCGACGGCGTGCTGCAGGAGGTCGAGGCGCCGCCGGCCCGCTCGACCGCCGCGGTCATTTCGCGCGTCAAGATCATGGCCCGGCTCAACATCGCCGAGCGCCGCCTGCCGCAGGACGGCCGCATCATGCACCGGGTCGGCGGCAAGGAACTGGACCTGCGTGTCTCCACGGTCCCTACCGCGCACGGCGAGAGCGTGGTCATGCGTATTCTCGACCGCGAGGCCGTGATCCTCGACTTCACCAGCTTAGGGTTCGCCGAGGATGCCCGCCGGACCTTCATCAAGGCCCTGGAAATGCCGCACGGCATCATCCTGGTGACCGGCCCGACCGGTTCGGGCAAGACGACCACGCTGTACACGGCCTTGAGCCAGCTCAACACGCCCGAGCGCAAGATCATCACGGTCGAAGA
>SKKM01000246.1 GCA_007121485.1 Wenzhouxiangella sp.
GAGGCGACCTTTTCCGACGACACGAGCGGAACCTATGATGCGGTGATGTTCGCCACCGGCCGCGAGCCCTACACCTGGGACCTGGGCCTGGAGCAGGCCGGCGTGCGCACCGGGCCGGGCAACCGCATCGAGGTCGATGCCTACAGCCGCACCAGCGTCGACAATATCTTCGCCGTCGGCGATGTCACCGACCGCATCAACCTGACGCCGGTGGCGCTGATGGAGGGACATGCCTTTGCCGACACCCAGTTCGGCGGCATGGACCGGCCGGTCGAGCACGCCGACACGCCGGCGGCGGTGTTTTCGCAACCTCCGGTGGGCACCGTGGGTCTTAGCGAGGAAGAAGCGCGCGAGCGCGGACTGACCGTCAGGCTGTTCCGGTCGGAGTTTACGCCGATGAAATACACTCTGGCCGGGCGTGCCGAGAAGAGCATGATGAAGCTGGTGGTCGACGCCGACAGCGATCGTGTACTTGGCTGTCACGCGGTCGGTCCGGACGCGCCGGAGATGCTGCAGGGCTTTGCCGTGGCCGTGCGGGCCGGATTGACCAAAGCCGATTTTGACCGCACCATTGGCATCCACCCGACCGCCGCCGAAGAACTGGTCACCCTGCGCCAGCCCCTGGACTGAATCCGAACACGAGTTGTTGAAGCAATGCTGCACACCCTCAAGGCCCCGACCGCATCGATGCGCTACCTGAGCGTCCTGATCTGCCTGCTGGCGCTGATCCTGGCCCTGCCGGCGCTGGCCGATGGACCCGAACCGCGCTACGGCAACCGCTGGATCGTCAAGCTGGTCGATGCGCCGACCCTGGAATTCACCGGCACCAACCTGGCCCTGCAGGGTGCCGGCAGCGCCGGCGCCGGCGCGTTTTTCGAGGCCACTGCCCCGGCCATGCGGGGGGAGACGCGCTTCGACGTCGAGGCCCCGCACGTGCAGGCCTATGCGCAATTCCTTCAGGACCGCCAGGCCGACTTCCTGGCCGATGCCGGGCGCGCGCTGGGACGCGCCCTGGCGGCGGACGGCGCCTTCCACCACGTGGCCAACGGCCTGGTCTTGAGCATCACGGCCGCGGAAGCCGAGCGGCTGCGCACACTGCCCGGGGTGGCGCAGGTGTTCCGCGAAGAGCTGTTCCACCTGGAGCTGGCCAAGGGCCCGCGCCTGATCGGCGCGCGCGCGCTCAACGACGGCGGCAACCAGCTGCCCGGGGTCAAGGGCGAAGGCATGGTGGTCGGCGTCATCGACAGCGGCATCAACTGGGATCACCGCGCTTTCTCGGCCAACACGGCCGACAGCGGCGGCTACGTTTTCCAGAATCCGCGCGGCCAGCAGCTCGGCCTGTGCTCGCGGGCCGACGTGCCCTGCAACAACAAGCTGATCGGCGTGTTTGACTTCACCGACGACTCGACCCGCGGCCAGGACACCGACGGCCACGGCACCCACGTGGCCGCCATCGCCGTGGCCAACGAGTGGGCGCCCGGCCAGGCCGGGGTGGCGCCGCGCGCCAACCTGATTTCCTACCGGGTGTGCGTGGAGCAGGATCCGGACGATCCCGACGCCGGGACCTGTCAGGGTGCGGCCATGGTGCAGGCGATCGAGCAGGCCATCATCGACCGGGTCGACGTGGTGAACTTTTCCATTGGCTCCCCGCCGCGTACCTGGTCGCCCTGGACCGACACCATCGCCCGGCTGGTGCTGAATCTGCGCGATGCCGGTATCACCTTCGTGACGTCCGGCGGCAACAGTGGGCCGGACCCGTCGACGGTGTCCTGGCCGGCCGAAGCGCCCTGGGTGTTCGCCGTGGGCGCCAGCACCACGGAAAGCTGCGCCGACGGCCAGATCCAGATCCAGAACCTGGGCAGCCGGGCGGTGACCTACGGTTCCGGGCCGAACGCCTCGGGGCCGGACCTGAACAATGTCCTGGTTCGCCGTGGCGGCGATTTCGACGGCAACTTCCTCGGCTGCCAGTCGTTTCCGGCTGGTGCCTTCGACAACGCGGTCGCCCTGCTGGAACGGGGTCAATGCACGTTCGAAACCAAGGTCAACAATGCCGCGGCCGCGGGTGCGCGTGCCGTCCTCGTGTTCAACAACGAAAACAACCCGCCGCGCCTGTGCATGGCGGGCCTGGACAACACCACCATCCCCTCGGCCATGCTCAGCCGCACGCACGGACTGGAGCTCAACGGGCTGGTCAATTCCGGCGCGCCGCAGCGGGTGACCTTCATCCGCGACAACCTGGCCGACCAGGTGGCCGGCTTCTCCTCGCGCGGGCCCTCGGCCAACGTGGCGGGGGTGATGAAGCCCAACGTGGTCGCGCCCGGTGCGGGCATCCAGGCCGCGTTCATTCCCGGTGCCCAGGACGTGGCCGGCCTGAGCGGCACCTCCATGGCCAGCCCCCACGTGGCAGGCGCCATCGCCCTGCTGCGCCAGCTCAATCCGGGCATGAGCCCGGCCATGATCACCTCGGTGCTGGAGACCACGGCCGAGTCCGCGCCGGTCACCATCGGCGGCGCGCCCGCCAACGTCTTCGACCGCGGCGCCGGGCGCATCCGCGTCGATCTGGCCGCCCGCGCCGGCCTTTACCTGGGCCAGAGTCGAGCCGGCTTCCTGGCCGCCAACCCGGCCAACGGCGGCGATCCGGGCAGCCTGAACCTGCCGGGCCTGATCAACGAGAACTGCGGCAACTCCTGCACCTTCACCCGCACCGTGACCGCGCTGCGCGCCGGCAGCTGGACGGTCAGCGGGGAAGGGCAAGCCGGCGTCTCCGTCAGCCCGTCCAGCTTCAGCCTGCAGGCGGGCGAGTCGCAAACCCTGCAGATCAGCGTGACGCCGGCCGGCAACGTCGGGACCTCGCTGCAGCGGGGCGCGGTGGTGCTGACGCCGCCCAATGTGAGCGCGCCAGTGCCCGGCCAGGTGCCCCTGGTCCCTCAGCGCCTGCCGATCGGCGTGCGCGGCAGTGCCGGCTCCGGCAGCGTCGGCGGTACCGCCGACGAGCCGACTGGCCAGGCTTCGCTCAACGTCGATCCGGCCCAGTCCTGCCCCGGCTTTTTCGTCTTGCGCACGCACCCGGGCGAAAACTCGCAGCCTGGTCGCTTCGGCGCCGAGATCCTGCTGACCGGCGAGGCCCGCCGCACGCTGCAGGGCGGGCTGAACTTCGGTGGACGGGCGACCGCGGACATCGGCGGCTTCTCGGCCTTTTCGATCGCCAACCGCACCGGCGAGGATCAGATCGTCGAACTGACCCTGGAAGCCGGTGCCCCGGGCCGCATGCGGCTGGAGCGCCGCTCGGGCGGCGAGCGCGTGACCATCCGGGATGTGGCGGTGCCGGGTGGCCAGACCCGCGTGACCGAGACCGTGCCGCCGGGCTTCTACGTGGTCAGCTTCAATCCGACCCGCAGCGACTCGACCAACTTCTCCGTGGCGGCCCTGACGCGCTTCACCGACCGCCCCGGCGGCGGCTTCCAGGGCGGGGCCGTGTTTGGCGGCTACCACGACCCCACGCGCTCAACCACCGGCTTTGCCGGATTCTGCATCGCTGAGCCGCAGGACGTGGAGATCTCGGTGCTGTCCTCGCCCACCTACGGCTCGTCCGCGGCCCGCGGGCTCGAGTTCTCGCTCAGCGACCGGGACGGCATCGTGGTCATCGATTCGCGCGACTGATCGGTTGCGCTTCCGGCCATGAACGCGCGCCCCAAGGTGGTCGTGGTGCTGCCTGCGTTCAATGCCGGGCGCACGCTGGAGCGCACCGTGGCCGAGATTCCGCGCCAGGTGGTCGATGAGGTGGTGCTGGTCGACGACGCCAGCCAGGATGACACCGTCGCCCTGGCCAAGGCCCTGTCGATCGAGCATGTGATCCGGCATGACCGCAACCGCGGTTACGGGGCCAACCAGAAAACCTGCTACCGCAAGGCGCTGGATCTGGATGCCGACATCGTCATCATGCTGCATCCGGACTACCAGTACACGCCCAAGCTGATACCGGCCATGGTCGAGGTCCTGGCCAGCGGCCTGTATCCGGTCGTGCTCGGCTCGCGCATCCTGGGCGGCGGCGCCCTGCGCGGCGGCATGCCGCTGTACAAATACGTTGCCAACCGCCTGCTGACGATGTTTCAGAATCTTTGCCTGGGCGCCAAGCTGTCCGAGTACCACACCGGCTACCGGGCCTTCAGCGCCTCCGTGCTCGAGGACCTGAACCTCGACGTGCTGTCGGACGATTTCCTGTTCGACAACCAGATGCTGGCCCAGATCATCGCGCGCGGGCACACGATTGCCGAAGTGACCTGTCCGACCCGCTACTTCGAAGAGGCTTCCTCGATCAATTTCAGCCGCAGCGTGCGCTACGGGCTGGGCGTTCTGGGCGTGTCGCTGGGCTTTCTCGCCGCCAGGGCCGGGCTGTACCGGTCCGACGCACTCGGATGAAGCCGGGGGAGCCGGCGCGGCCCGGGCTGTTGTGGTTCCTGGGCCTGATGCTGGCGCTGGCGGCCGGCGTCTGGCTGCGCATGAGCCAGCTGGGCCACCAGATCCTGCTGGACGACGAGTGGCACGCCCTGCACATGCTGATGCAGGCCGACTACCGGGCCGTCTTCCTGTCTTTCGGCTACGCCGACCACAGCATTCCCCTGACGCTGCTGTTCAAGCTGCTGTCTGAAACCATCGGCCTGAGCGAGTGGCGCATGCGCGCCGTGCCGTTGCTGTTCGGGCTGCTCAGCCTGGTCGTTCTGCCCTACCTGCTCAAGCCCTGGCTGGATCGTCGCGCGCTGCTGGTGCTGACCGCGCTGCTGGCGCTGTCGCCGCTGATGATCCATTTCGCCCGCTACGTGCGCCCGTATTCCATCACCATCCTGCTCGGTTTCCTGGCCGTCATCGCCCTGTGGCGCTGGTGGCATGACCGCGACCGGCGCTGGTTGCTGGCCTTCGTTCCGGCCACGGTGCTGGCCGCCTGGCTGCACCCCTTGACCCTGCTGTTCACCGGCGGGGCCTTGAGCTGGTTCGGCTGGATCGCGCTGTATCGCTGGTGGCGGGCGCGCGATCCGGGCGACCTGTCGCGCCTGATCCCGGTCGGCCTGGCCAGCGCGATACCGACCGCGCTGCTGGTGCTGCCGCCGCTGTTGAGCAATCCCGCGGCCATGACCGGCAAGACCGGCGTGCACGCGCTGCAGTTCGAGACCGCGCTGCGTGCCTGGGAGTTGATCGCCGGGACGGCATCCTGGTGGGTGGCCGGACCGCTGCTGGTCTTCGCCCTGGTCGGTGCAGCGGTGATGTGGCGCACGGACCGAGGCTTTCTGCTGTACTGGATCTACCTGACCGTGGTTTCGCTGGTCACCATCGCCCTGCTGAACCCGGCCTGGGTGCACCATGCGCTGGTGCCGGTGCGCTACCTGTCGGTGGCCCTGCCCATGGTTCTGGCGCTGATCGCGCTCGGCATGGTGAGCGGCTTCGAGCGGATCTCGGCCTCATGGCTCGGTTCGGCGCGCATCGGCCTGAACACCGCAGGCCCGGTCGTCATCCTGTGCGCGCTCGTGGTCACTGGACCGCTGCCGCGCATCCACGGGCAGCTCAACCAGTTCACCAACAGCTTGAACTACCAGTTCGACTACGATTTCCATCGCAACCCGTTCGTGCAGGCCAGCCGGCAGGCGCCGATGCCCGAGATCTACCGCACCATGGCGGCCGAGCCGGGGGACTGGCTGCTGATCGA
>SKKM01000023.1 GCA_007121485.1 Wenzhouxiangella sp.
CGAACAGGTAGATGTCCTTGAAGTCCTCGTAGGGATAGTCAGTCGGGACATTGGCGGTCTTGGAGATCGACGAGTCGATCCACTTCTGCGCCGCCGCCTGGATGGCCACGTGCTCCTTCGGCGTGATGGTCTCGGCGGTGACGAAATAGTCCGGCAGCTGTTCGTCCGGGTTTTCCGAGTACGGCATAGCCGAGGGGTTGACCAGGGTGCGATAGGCCAGCAGCTCGTAGGAATAGACGCTGACCTTCTCCTTGCTCTTCTTGCCCTCACGGATCACGTTGCGGTTGTAGTGGTGGGCGAAGCTCGGCTCGATGCCGTTCGAGGCGTTGTTGGCCAGCGACAGCGAAATCGTGCCGGTCGGTGCGATCGAGGTGTGGTGGGTGAAGCGGGCACCGGTTTCGGCCAGGCGGTCGACCAGTTCGGGCGCCACTTCGGCCACTTTCTGCATGTAGCGGCTGTAGCGGGCATGCAGCACCCTGCCCGGCAGGCGGTCGCCGGCCTCCACGCCGTCGCGCGCCATTTCCGGGCGCAGGCGCAGCATTTGCGGGGTGACTTCGAACAGATCGTTCATGATCGGCGCCGGGCCCTTTTCCTCGGCCAGTTCGAGCGCGGTTTCCCAGCCGGCCACGGCCATCTCCTGCGATACCTGGTCGGTAAAGGCCAGAGACTCGTCGTGGCCGTATTTCATGCCGAGCATGGTCAGGGTCGAGCCCAGGCCGAGGAAACCCATGCCATGGCGGCGCTTGTACTCGATCTCGCGACGCTGCTCGGCCAGCGGGAGGCCGTTGATTTCGACCACGTTGTCCAGCATGCGCGTGAACACCTTGACCGTGCGCCGATAGTCGTCCCAGTTGAAGCGGGCCTGCTCGGTGAAGGGGTTTTCGACGAATCGGGTCAGGTTGACCGAGCCCAGCAGGCAGGCCCCGTACGGCGGCAGCGGCTGCTCGCCGCAGGGATTGGTGGCGCGGATGTTCTCGATCCACCAGTTGTTGTTCTGCTCGTTGATGCGATCGACCAGCACGAAGCCGGGCTCGGCGAAGTCATAGGTCGAGGTCATAATCATGTTCCACAGGCGCCGGGCCGGCACCGTGCGGTAGATCTTGCAGGCCACCAGGCCGTCGGCACTGGTCACGTAGCCGGCGGTATTCGGCCAGTCGCGCCAGACCACCTGTTCCGGGTCCTGCAGATCCAGGTCGCCGACCTCGGAATCAAGGATCGGGAAGACCAGCTGCCAGTCGGCGTCGTCCTGCACCGCGCGAATGAAATCGTCGGTGATCAGCAACGAGCAGTTGAACTGGCGCAGCACGCCGTTCTCGCGCTTGGCGCGGATGAAGTCCATCACGTCGGGGTGCGAGATGTCGAAGGTCGCCATCTGCGCACCGCGGCGGCCGCCGGCGGACGATACCGTGAAGCACATCTTGTCGTAGATGTCCATGAACGACAGCGGCCCCGAGGTGTAGGCACCCGCGCCGGACACGTAGGCGCCCTTGGGGCGCAGCGTGGAGAACTCGTAGCCGATGCCGCAGCCGGCCTTGAGCGTCAGCCCGGCCTCGTGCACCTTGCCGAGGATGTCGTTCATCGAATCGCCGATGGTGCCGGAGACAGTGCAGTTGATGGTCGAGGTGGCCGGCTTGTGCTCGCGCGCACCGGCGTTGGAGGTGATCCGTCCGGCCGGAATGGCGCCGCGGCGCAACGCCCACAGGAATTCACGGAACCAGAAGGACCTCAACTCGGGAGTCTGCTCCACGTCGGCCAGGGCCCGGGCCACGCGCCGATAGGTATCGTCGATCTCCTGGTCGATGATTTCCCCCGACTTGGACTTCAGTCGGTACTTCTTGTCCCAGATATCGATCGATGCTTCCTGGAAGGCAATCTCCGGAAGCGCCGCCGATAATGCTTCTGCCGAAACGCTCATGCCGCAACCTCTTGATTTGCTCGATTTGTTATGACTTATGCACAGGTTGCCCACCGCTTTTTTCACAACCTGTTGTGCCCCGTAGGCAATTGCGGCACAACATCTTGTGCCGCGGTCGGTTACCTTACGCCTACGCGGCGAGAGAATCAAGCCCCTTGACGCCATTGGATGCCCGCATGTTCGAAATCGTCCTGCATCGCCCCGAGATCGCGCCCAACACCGGCAACATCATGCGCCTGTGCGTCAACGCTCCAGCCCGGCTGCATCTCATCGAACCGCTGGGCTTTCACCTCGACGACCGTCGTCTGCGCCGGGCCGGGATGGATTATCGCGAGCGCGCGGTCCTGCAGCGCCACCGGACGCTGCAGGACTGCATGGACTTTCTCGGTGAACGCCGCTGGGTGGCTTTCAGCAGCCATGCCCGGCGGCCGATGACGGACTGGTCGTTTCAGGCTGGAGACGTGCTGCTGTTCGGCAGCGAGACTGCGGGGCTGCCGTCCGATGTGCTGGATGGGATTCCCCGGGAGCAGCGGCTCACCATCCCGCAGATGCCCGGTGCGCGCAGCCTGAACCTGAGCAACGCCGTGGCCGTCGGGCTTTACGAGGCCTGGCGCCAGCAGGGTTTCGCCGGGGCGGTCAGGCCGACTCGGGCTTGAGACCGCGCTCCATCAGCACACGCACGCCTTTCTCGGCGCTCCAGCCCTTGAACAGGATGCCGTGCACCTGCTCCGTGATCGGCATTTCCACCTGGTGGCGGTCGGCCAGGCGCATGGCTTCCTCGGCGGTCTTGATGCCTTCGACCACCTGGCCGATTTCGGCCACGGCCTGCTCCAGGCCCTGTCCGCGGGCCAGGGCCATGCCCAGCTGCCGGTTGCGCGACAGGTCGCCGGTGCAGGTCAGGACGAGGTCACCCACCCCGGCCAGGCCGGTCAAGGTCAGGGGATCGGCGCCCAGAGCCTTGCCCAGGCGCATCATTTCGGCCAGGCCGCGGGTGATCAGGGCGGCCCGGGTGTTGCTGCCCAGGCCCAGGCCGTCGGCGATGCCGCAGGCGACCGCCAGCACGTTCTTCAGCGCCCCGCCCAGCTCGGCGCCGACCAGGTCGGCCGTGTAGTAGGCCCTGAAATTGTCGCCGTGCAGCAGCTCTGCCCATTGCGCCCCGAATTCCGGAGTGCTGGCGGCCACCGTCACCGCGGTCGGCAGTCCCTGCGCCACTTCGCGGGCAAATGAAGGTCCGGTGATCAGCGCCAGCGGAATGTCCGCGCTGAGCTTCTCTTCCGCCACCTCGTGCAGCAGACGCGCGGTACCCGGCTCGAAGCCCTTGCTGGCCCAGGCCAGGCCGGTGTCCGGCCGCAAATGGTCGCTCAGGCGCTCAAGGGTTTCGGCGAAGGCATGCGAGGGCGTGACGATCAGGTAGGCGGCCGCACCGGCACAGACCTGGTCGAAGTCGCCGCTGACCTCCAGGGCCTCGGGAAAGGCGATCCCCGGAAGGTAGCGCTCGTTGCTGCGCGCGGACTGCAGGCGCCGCGCGTGCTCGGCGTCGATGTCCCACAGCTTCGTGGAATAGCCGCGCCGCGCCAGGTGCATGCCCAGCGCGGTGCCCCAGGAACCGGCGCCGAAGACGGCGATCGGACCGGTCATCGGACTCAGTTGTCGGCCTTGCCGTTCTCGGCCGGCTGGCCCTGCTGCTGGGCCTCGGCCAGGCGCTGCCGGAAGACCGCCTCGAAGTTGATCGGCTGCAGCGGCGGCAGGTAGAAGCCGCCGGCCGAGATCAGCGTGGCGATCTGGGCGCGGTTGTACGGGAACAGGACGTTCGGGCAGAGCACGTTGACAACATAGGCCATCTGGTCGTCGGTGACGTTGGCGAACTGGAAGATGCCGCCGTACTGCACCTCGCACACGAACGCGGTGCTCTGCGCCTGCTTGGCGGTGACGGTCACGGTCAGGATGACCTCGAGACGATCTTCACCGACCTTGTTGGTGCGCTGGGCCAGGTTCAAGTTGATGTCGGGCTGGCTGCCGGACTGGTCCAGTTCCTGCGGAGACTTGGCCTCGAAGGACGCGTCCTTGAGGTAGATGTGCTGCATGACCATCTGCATGCCGGTGTTGGCAGCAGCGCCTGCCTGAGCGCCCGCGTTGGCGCCATTTTCTTCAGCCATGTCGTTTCTTTATCCTTGAGTTCAGTTGAGAGTTTCGATCAATGGGGGCCAGGCCGGTGGAATTCAGCCCTGGCTCTCTTCGGTCTCGGCCGCCTTCTTGCGCGGCTTGCCTTTCTTGGCCGCCTTGTCCTTGCTGGCCCGCGCGACCGGTTGGTTGTCGCTCAGCCACTGGGTCAGACCACCGCTGAGCATGTAGACCTGGGTAAAGCCCATCTTGGCCAGGCGCGTGGCCATCTGCGGCGAGATCTGACCGCGCTGGCAATAGACCAGCAGGGGACGCTCCTTGTGCTTGAGCAAGGACTGGTTGCCGGCCTCGATGCGCGAGGGCGGCATGTGCAGCGCGCCGTTGATGTGGGCCTTGGCGAAGTCGGTGCTGTTGGAAACGTCGAGAATCAGCGGATCCTCGCGGTTGATGAGGCGAACCGCCTCCAGCGTGCCGATTTCCTTCCACTTGCGCGCCAGGCGCGCGACCTCCCAGGCCAGCCACGCGACCAGGATGGCCACGAACAGGCCGGACAGCAGGAGATTGTTGCCGACGAATTCAATAAAACGGTCCATGCGCTCAAGTGGTCTGGCCAAAGCTCCCCATTATCCTTCATTCATCCAGCTCGCGCCAGCGCCCGGGCTATGAGTGTGGAATAATCTGGCTTTCATCCTTGCCCGAGGCGAGCATGCTCAGACCTTCTCCCGTGGTTTTGCTGATCCTGGACGGCTGGGGTCACCGCGAACCCGCACCGGACAACGCCATCAGCGCCGCACACACGCCGAACTGGGATCGCATCTGGGCTTCCAGCCCGCACGCCTTCCTGACCACCTCCGGCGAAGCGGTTGGGCTGCCGGACGGCCAGATGGGCAACTCCGAGGTCGGCCACATGAATCTCGGCGCCGGCCGCGTGGTGTACCAGGAACTGACCCGCATCAACAAGGCCATCAAGTCCGGCGAATTCGCGCGCAATGAGGCCCTGCTGGAGGGCATCGAGGCCGCCTGCGCCAGCGGGGGCACGCTGCACATCATGGGGCTGCTGTCGCCCGGCGGGGTCCACAGTCATGAAGACCATGTCCTGGCCATGCTCAGGCTGGCCCTGGCCGAGCCCAGGCTCCGGCGCGTCGCCGTGCACGCCTTTCTCGACGGGCGCGACATGCCGCCGCGCAGCGCGCGCGCATCCCTGCAGCGACTGCAACAGGCCGTCGGCGAGGATTCGCGCGCCGCGATCGCCGACATATGCGGGCGCTACTACGCCATGGACCGCGATCGACGCTGGGAGCGCACCGAGCGCGCCTGGCGCCTGATTGCAGAGGCCAGCGCCGAGCTCGAAGCCGACAGCGCCGTCGAGGCCCTCGATCAGGCCTACGAGCGCGGCGAGGATGACGAGTTCGTTCAGCCCACGCGCATCGGCGCTGCCTGCCCGCTGGCCGACGGCGATGTCGTCGTGTTCATGAATTTCCGCGCCGATCGCGCCCGCCAGCTCACCCAGGTTCTGATCGACCCTGAATTTGATGGTTTCTCCAGACGCCAGCCCGAGTTGGCGGCTTTGGTCACCCTGACCCGCTACCAGGACGATTTCAACTGCCCCGCCGCCTTTCCGCCGGCCAGCCTGCCGGAGCTCCTGGGCGAGGTCGTCGCCGAAGCGGGCATGAAGCAGCTGCGCATCGCCGAGACCGAGAAATACGCCCACGTCACTTATTTCTTCAATGGCGGCGACGAAAAGGTCTTTGCCGGTGAGGACCGCGTGCTGATCCCCTCGCCGAAAGTCGCGACCTACGACCTGCAGCCGGAAATGAGCGCGCCGGAACTGGAGCGGAAACTGGTTGCCGCCATCGAGGGCGGCGACTACGACCTGATCGTCTGCAACGTCGCCAATCCGGACATGGTCGGGCACAGCGGCAAGATGGAGGCCGCGGTGCGCGCCGTCGAGGCGGTCGATCGCCTGCTCGGCAGCGCGCTGGAGGCCCTGGACAAGGCCGGTGGAGAAATGCTGGTCACGGCCGACCACGGCAACGTCGAGCAAATGATCGACCCGGACAGCGGCCAGGCCCACACCGCGCACACGCTCAACCCGGTACCGCTGGTCTACGTCGGTCCGCGGCCGCCGGTCGCCATGCACGACGGCAGCCTGCGCGATATCGCCCCGACCCTGCTGCAGCTGCTCGGCCTGGCCAGACCGGAAGCCATGACCGGTCGACCGCTGTTTGATGTGGCGACTTGAACGGCTGAGCACGGCCCTGCTTGTCGGCCTGGCCATGCTGCTGGCCTGGCCGGCGATGGCTGGCGACCAGGCCGAACTCGAATCTCGACTGGAGCAGCTGCGCGCGGAGATCGTGCGCATCCAGGCGCGCCTGGATTCGGACCTGGCCAGCCGCGACGCGCTGCGCCTGGAACTGGCCGAGGCCGAACGCGGCGTCGCCGACGCGGAACGCCGCAGGCGCGCAACGCGCCAAGCGCTGGATGAGGCGGAGCAGCGCATCGCCGTGCTGGAGCGTCGCATGGCAGCAATCACCGCCGAGGCGGACGAGGTCTCTGAACTGCTCGGCGCCCAGCTGCGCGTCGCGCACCAGCAGGGCGGACAGTCCAGGCTCAAGCTGCTGCTCAACCAGGACGACCCGCGCATTCTCGCCCGCCAGATGGCCTATCACGGCTACCTTTCGCGGGCCCGACTGGCCTTGCTGGCCGAACTCGAGGCGCTGCAGGACCAGCTCGAGGACGGGCGCAGGGAACTGGCGGGCGAGCAGGCGCAGTTGATGGTCCTGGAGACGCAGCAGCTGGAAGAGCTTGAGCAACTGGAGACGGCGCGGCGTGGGCGCGATGCCGCAATGCGGCAACTGGAAACGCAGATCGCCTCGCAGGCCGCGCGGCTGGCGCAAATGCAGGAAGACGCCGCCGAGCTGGAACAACTGATCGAGGAGTTGGCCCTGGCGCTGCAGGACATTCCCATGGAGCTCGAGGTGCCCTCCATCCTGAGCCTGCAGGGCCAACTGCCCATGCCGGCCGACGGTCCCCTGAAGCGCCGCTTCGGCGATGCAAGGGGCGGTGAGTTGCGCTGGAACGGCTGGTTGATCGGCGCCGGATCAGGCGTGACCGTGCGGGCGATCGCCCATGGCCGCGTCGCCTACGCGGACTGGCTGCGGGGTTACGGTATGCTTCTGATCATCGACCACGGTGACGGCGTCATGAGTCTGTACGGCCACAACGAAAGCCTGCTGCACGGCGTTGGCGACTGGGTCGCCCCCGGGGATGCGATCGCCCTGGTCGGAGAGTCCGGCGGCGGCGAAGCCGGGCTGTATTTCGAGCTGCGCCGGGATGGGCGTCCGGTCAACCCGGCACAGTGGCTGGCGCGGCCCTGATGCGCGTCGCTGTCTGTCTGCCAGGACCCGGGTCGGCTTGGCTGCGGCTCTTCCGCAGTCTGGCCTGGGGCGCGCTGCTGTTGTCGGCCGGGGCAGCGGCCGCGGAGAACGTTGCGCGCCTGGCAGTCATCGTCGACGATCTCGGCTTCCGCCAGGCGGAGGATCTGGCCATCCTCGAGCTGGATCGGCGGGTCAGCGTGGCCATCATCCCGAACGCCCCGCTGGCCCGGTACATGGCGGCCGAGGCGCGCCGGCAGCAGCGCATCACGCTGGTCCACCTGCCGCTGGCCCAGGGGCCGACCGGCGAATGCGACGCGCCGGTGTGTCCGCGCCGCGAGTGGTCGGCGGAGCGCATGCGCCAACACCTGGCCTGGGCCTTTGGCGAAGTGGAAGGCGCGGTCGGTCTGAACAACCACCAGGGGAGCCTGTTTACCGCTGACCTGGCGGCGACGAGAAGGTTGATTGAAGGGCTGAAGCTGTTCAGCCACGAGCAGCCCTCGCCCCCTTTCATCCTCGACAGCCGCACCAGCCCGCAAAGCCGGCTGGCCGAACTGGCGGGCGGATCCGGCTTCCGTACGGCCCGGCGAGATATCTTTCTCGACCATGATCGCTCGCCCGAGGCCATGAATCGGGCGTGGAATGCCGCGCTCGCCGTGGCCCGACGCGAGGGCAGCGCGATCGTGATCGCCCATCCGCATCCCGAGACCATCGTGTTCCTGCGCCGCAGCCTGCCGGAGCTGGCGGCACACGGCGTGGCCCTGGTTGCATTACCGGAAGTGCTGCAGGAACCCGCGCAACAGCCGGCCCGCTACGGCTACCCTGCCGCCGGGGTGGCCTACCGCTCGTCGATGGCGCCGCCGGGTCCGTAACCGAACACCGGATCGAGTTCACTGGCGATCAGCTCGTCGACCCAGGCCAGGTCGTCTCCGTCCAGGTCGCGACAGTAGGCGCCCACCTGGGCCCGCCGCACCTTGCGCATTTCCGGGTCCGAGGCATCACGCAGCTTCAGCGAATTGTTGCGGAAGTAATTGCCCTCTTCCAGCTTGCGCATGTTGTCGAAATCGGTAAAGGCGACGGTTTGCTCGATTTCCTGATCGCTGAAGTCTTCGCCGATGAAGCGACTGATGCATTCCAGCGCGGCCTGCGGCTGCAGGCGCAGATCCTCGTAGCGCACGATCAGCGCGTCCGGCCGGTCCTTGAGCTGCCCGGCCCAGAAGTTGTGGTAGCGGATCAGGGCCGGCAGGCCGAAATCGGGATGGCGCAGGAATTCGCTGCGGCCGATGTGCTCGCGGTCGATCGGCGTGCTCGCTTCCCACTCCAGCAGTTCGCGCTTGAAGGCCTTGGTGCGCTTGGTGTACTGGATGTACCAGGACACCACGATGTCGCCGGGATGACGCGCCACGAACAGGGTCTTCTTGCCGCTCAACTCGGCCGAACCGGCCCTGAAACGCTCCGCGATCACCTGTTCCCAGCTGAAATAGCCGTTGCTGATCAGCCAGCGCGGCAGTCCCTTTTTCTGCAGCGCCAACTCGTCGGACTTGAACACCCGGCGCGTGGAGATGCCGTAGTGCTGGGCATACAGGTGCGTCAGCATGGTTCTGAGCCAGGTGCCGCCGGTCTTGGGATGACGGATCATCAACAAGTCGGCGCGCTCAAGCAGGCGCAGCTGCAGCCGGCGCAGGAATTTCAGGCGCACGGCCACGCGCCATCTTTTGGGCAGAGGCGCACTCAAGACCAGGATGGTCCAGTGCAGGCCGCGATCGAGGCTCAGTACCAAGACCGTCCTCCCCCCTCAGGCCGTTCCGGTTCGGTCACTCGACCACGCCGCACCGGTGGTGCGGCGCGCAGGGCTGCACCACTCATCAAGGCCAGGTGTAGCTGGCCTGTAGCCCCAAGGGCAGGCCGAGGCCCCAGTAGATCAGCAGGAAGGCGGTCCAGGTGATCGACAGCGCGATCGCGTACGGCAGCATCATCGAGATCAGCGTGCCGATGCCGGCGTCCTTGAAGTACTTCTTGCAGAACACGACCACCAGCGGGAAGTACGGCAATAGCGGCGTAAGAATGTTCGAGGTCGAATCACCGACGCGGTAGGCGGCCTGGGTCAACTCGGGAGAAATGCCCAGCTGCATCAGCATGGGCACGAAGATCGGCGCGATGATCAGCCACTTGGCCGAGGCCGAGCCGACGAACAGGTTGACGAACATGGTCAAGGCGATGATGCCGACGATGGTCAGCTGGGCCGGCAGGTTGAGCGCCTGCAGGAATTCAGCCCCGTTGACGGCCAGCAGAATCCCAAGGTTGGAGGCGGTGAAGGCAGCGATGAACTGGGCGGCGAAAAAGGCCATGACGATGTAGTAGCCCATGGACTCCATGGCCTTGGTCATGCCGGCAATGATGTCCTTGTGGGTTTCTATGGTCCCGGCCACGTAGCCGTAGATGATGCCGGGAATCAAAAAGAAGATGAAGATCAGCGGCACGATAGAGCGCATCAGCGGCGCCCCGAATGAGGTGACGCTCTCGTGGAAGGCCAGCGCCGGGTTGGGATCTCGCAGCGGCGAGTCCGGCAGCAACACGATGACCGTGAGGGCGATCAGCGCGAGCAGGATGCCCAGACTGGCCCAGACCAGGCCGCGCGATTCGTTGGGCTTGAGTTCCTCCAGCTGCGGCATCTCGGACATGTCGCCATCAACCGGCGTGTCCTTGACCAGGCGCGGCTCGACCACCTTGTCGGTCAGCCACCAGCCAACACCGATCACCAGCAGGCTGGACGAGGCCATGAAAAACCAGTTGACCAGCGGGTTGACCTCGATCGTGGGATCAATCAGCTGGGCCGCGGTCTGGGTGATGCCGGCCAGCATCGGGTCGATGGCCGACGGAATGAAATTGGCCGAGAAGCCGCCCGAAACCCCGGCAAACGCAGCCGCGATGCCGGCCAGCGGGTGGCGCCCGACGGCATAGAACATCACCGCCGCCAGCGGGATCACGACCACGTATCCCGCATCGGCTGCCGTGTGGCTGAGGATGGCGACCAGGATCACCATGGGCGTGAGCAGCCGCATCGAGGTCCAGCTCAGCAAGCGCCTCAAGCCCGCGTTGATGAACCCGGTGTGCTCGGCCACGCCCACCCCGAGCAGCGCGACCAGCACGATGCCGAGGGGCGCGAAGTTGACGAAGACCGAGACCATGTTGACCAGGAAATTGGCCATCTGGTCGCCGGAAAGCTGGTTGACGACCTGGATGGTCTCCCCCGTGGTCGGGTGCTGGGCGTCGAACTGGATCGGGGCCAGTACTGCCGACAGGACCCAGACGATGATCATCAGCAGGAAAAACAGCACCGCCGGGTCGGGCAGCTTGTTGCCAACGATCTCGATCGTGCCCAGAGTGCGCTCCAGCCAGGTGCGTTTGCCCGGGAGCACCTTGTGCAGATCCGGATTGGGAGTCGAGGGGGGCTGGTCCTTTCCGCTCATGTTGGGTCCCTGATTGATTTGTTGTTTTTGAGAATTATTCGTGGCCCCAGGGTGCGGGGGGCGCCTCCACCGTTTCGCTCAGGTCGAACTCGGCGCGCAGATGACGGCCCGGCCGGGTCAGTCCGTAGGCGAAGTGGCTGCCGGGCACGACTTCCATGTACCAGAGGTTGGTGATAGAGCCTTCCAGTTCGTTCGTCAGGAACAGGGCCTTGGAATAGTCGTCGACCGGGAAAACCTGGCGCCAGCCGCGCCCCGGGTCCGTGGTGTGGCCGCCGTACCAGGTCACCGCTTCCTCGCTGCCGTCCTCGTGGCGGTGGTCGTGCTTCAGGCGCAGGAAATCATCATGCCGGGTCAGAACCCAGGTCCGCGAGCGGTTCTCGCCGACAAACAGCGGCACCTCGATTTGCTGGTCCTCACAGCGCCGCACGTGGATGACCATACGCTGCGGCAGCCAGCCGGCGTCCAGGCTTTCATCGTAGGAAACAAGCCGGCCCTCGAAGGCCTTGCCGCACAGCCTCTCAAGCGCCTGCCAGAATTCGTCTTGCGGCTGCCCGGCCCGAACCTGGCCGCTGGCGACCGCGGCGGTCACCAGCAGGCCCATGACAATGACGATGCGCGGCGTCAGACTGGCCATCGCGGAAATCCCTCTGAGACTAAAGCGCAGAACCTTAGCATAGCGGCCCGATCTCGACCAGCCTGTCGCCCGGGGGCGGAGCTTCAACGCGGGCGGCGCGGGCCGTCGAGCGGCAGGATCGTGACTTTCTCCCCGGATTTGCCGTCGCGGATCGCGCAGGCTCCCCTTTTCTTCACCTGCTCGATGCGGATCACGGCGTGCATGGGAATGTGCAGGGTCTCGACGTCGGCGAACTCCTCGCGCAGCCGTTCCTCGGTCGGGTCGATGACCAGCGATTCGTCGGTCTCGAAGACCAGCTCGCTGACTTCGACGAAGCCATAGCCAACGTCGCTGCCGCCGACCTTGCGGCAGAACAGTTCATAGACCTTGTTCTGGTTGTGGAAGACGACCTTGAACACTAATCATCCCTGTAGCGAAGGTTGATGGAAGCCGGAAAAAGCCGCAGCATCAGGGCCGCAGCCAGGCCGAGGCCGAAACCGGCCAGGTGGGCCGACCAGGCCACGGCATGCTGTTCCGGGCCGAACACGCTGTAGAGCAACTGCAGGGTGAACCAGGATCCGATCACCAGGACGGCCGGGACGCGGGCAAACTGCATGTACAGCCCCAGGGGCAGCCACAGACCGATGCGCCGGCGTGGAAACAGGCCCAGGTAGACCCCGATGATGGCCGAAACGCCGCCGCTGGCGCCGATCACCGCCAACGTGCCGACGCCCTGCATCTGCCAGGCGGTGAAGGCGTTGGCCGCGGCACCAAGGCCCAGAAACAGCGTGAGAAAGCGCCAGTGGCCCACCGCCTTTTCCACGCTGATGCCGAACACCCACAGATAGGCCAGATTGCCGATCAGGTGCACCCAGTCGGCGTGCAGAAACAAGGCACTGAGCAGGCCCAGCAGCGCCAGCGAATGCTGCGGGTCGAGTGGATCGACGACCGCCGCCATGATCTCTTCAGGCCGAAAACCCCAGAAATGCAGCCAGCCGTCGACATCGACCGCCGAACTGAGCACGAAACCGGCGCTGACCATCATGATGACCAGGCTGGTCGCCAGCAGCATCCATGGCCAGACCGGCTCGGCGCGGCTACTGGCGTAGACGGGATAGCTGGGTCTCACGGCTCGAGCAGGAAGCGGTAATCCCGAAATGCCACCAGCGCCCCTTCACGGCGGATCTCGACCAGGCGCGCGCCCTGCCCCAGATCATCGCCTTCGATGCGGCGTTCCCCGTTGATCAGGACGAAGCGATCCTGCGGCTGCCCGCTGAACACGTGAATGCTCAGGCGCAGTTCCGGCAGGTCGCGCCGGATCGCCAGCGGCAGCTCCCATTTGCGCAGGAATTCCGCGCGTTCCGGGGTCCAGGGCTCGGCCGGTGCCGCCGGCGCGGGCGCTGGTTCGATGATCGTCGTGGCCTCCGCCGGGGATGGCGCCGGCGCCGTGGCTTGCGCCGCCTCGATCAGGCGCTGCGCCTCTTCAGCGTCTTCCACCAGCCGCTCTCGCTCGCGCGGCGGTGTTGACCGCTCACCCGGACGACGCGCTGCGGGTCGCGATACCACCGTCACCGGCCGCTCCACCGGGGCTCGGGCCTCCTCCCCTTCCTCGCTCTCGTCCTCGTCTTCGGCTACGGCGACCGCGCTCTCGATTTCGAGTGTGCCCACGGGTGGGGTCGGCGCCACCGGCGGGTCCGGAACCATCGCTGGATCGGGCGCCGCTGCCTGTTCGGGGCCGGCAAACCACTGCTGCAACGGCGTGACCAGGCGTCCGCCAACGGCCACGGCGACCACCACCAGGGCGATCAGGACCAGGGGCAACCACAAGCGACGCCGGCCACGGCGCGGCCGTGCCGGGGCCGGCCCGGGCGTATTGAGATCAGGCGGCTGACCCAGCCGCCGCTGGGCGTCCGACTTGCGAAGCGCATCGAGTATGTAAGACACCGGAACTCAGTCTCCCTGCTGGGCCAGGACCAGAGACGGTCCGTCGGCATGCGGCGCCTTGAGGAACAGGCGCGTCGCCGGGCCAATCATGCCATCGTCGCGCAAGCCGTTGCGGCGCTGGAAGGACTCGACCCAGCGGCGGAACTCCGGATCGAAGTCGCCGTCGATCGGGCCGGTCCAGGGCTCCGAATCGCTCATCGAGGCCAGGCGCTGAAGCTGGGCAACGGAATCAGAACTCCCGCCCTGGCGGAGGATTTCACCATCGTCCGGCCAGATGACGTAGAAGTCGCCCAGCCAGCGCCGTTCGATCTGGCGCATCGGCGCCCTGAAATCCTGGCCGGCATGCCGCAACAGGAGTTGTTCTCCCTCGATGCCGACCAGCAGCACATGTGGCGGAACGCCGCTGGCATCCGAGCTCAGGCGCAGGATGACCGGCAGGTTGATCTGGGCGATGTAGGACCAGTTGCCGCGCAGGGCCAGGCAGGCAACGCCGCCGACCACCGTGCCCGGCGCCGCGCAGGCCTGGGCGATGTCCTCGCGGCTCAGACCCGGCCACGACACCGCCGCCTCGGCCCAGGCGCTGACCGTGGTGGCATCCTCCAGCACGGCCTGCCAGGCGGGACGCGACGTCACGGCCTCCTGCTCGGCGGCCCCCAGCACCAGCCAGCCGATCCAGCCGCTGCCGCCCAGTACCGCTACCAGCGCCAGGGTGGCGACAGCTCCGCGCAGCCAGCCACCGGAAGCGTCTTCCTCATCCTCACCGGCCACCTCGCGGGCTGCCGCCCGGACCAGCCGGGCGTCGATTCGCTCGCGCTCCTCGGCATAGGCGGCCATCAGCGCGCGGTCGGCGATGATGTTGATCAGGCGGGGCACGCCATCGGCGGTTTCATACAGCGCCTTGAGGCCGTCGTCCGTGAACGGGCAGCGGGCAGCGCCGGCGACGGCCAGTCGATGGCGCACGTATTGCGCGGTCTCCTCCCGGTTGAGCGGGTCCAGGTGATAGCGCGCGGTAATGCGCTGGGCCAGCTGGCGCAGTTCGGGCCGCGCCAGCAAGCTGCGCAGCTCCGGCTGACCCAGCAGCAGGATCTGCAGGAGTTTGTCGGTGGCGGTTTCCAGGTTGGTCAGCAGCCGCACCTGCTCGAGGCTCTCGCGGCTCATGTTCTGAGCCTCGTCGATGATCAGCACCACGCGTTCGCCGGCCGCGTGCGCCTGCAGCAGGTAAGCGTTGAGCGCCTCCTGCAGGACCTGAAGGCTGTCGGCACCCTCGGCCACGTTCACTCCCAGTTCCTTGCAAATGGCCCGCAGCAGTTCAGGCGGAGAATAGGTCGGGTTGAGGATCAGGGCGATCCGCGTATCGGCCGGCACCTGCTCCAGGACCAGGCGGCACAGGGTGGTCTTGCCCGTGCCGACCTCGCCGGTCAGCTGCACGAAACCTCCGCTACCCCCGGTGCCGACGCCGTAAAGCAGGTGAGCCAGCGCGTCCTGGTGCCGCTGGCTGAGATAGACGAAGCGCGGATTCGGCGTGATCGCGAACGGGCGCTCCTTGAGGCCAAAGAAATACTCGTACATGACTAGTCGGACAACGCCAGCAGGGAAGCGTTGCCGCCGACCGCGGCGGTATTCACGGTCAGCGTGCGCTCGGTCACGAAACGCAGCAGGTAGTTCGGCCCTCCCGCCTTGGGCCCGGTACCGGACAGCCCCTCGCCGCCAAAGGGCTGCACGCCGACCACGGCGCCGGTCATGTTGCGGTTGATGTAGGCGTTGCCGACCCGAACGCGCCGGGCGATGCTTTGCTGGACCCGGTCGATCCGGCTGTGTACGCCCAAGGTCAGGCCGAAGCCGGTGCCGTTGATGGCCTCGATCAGCGCGTCGATTTCCCGCGCCCGGTAGCGGACCACATGCAGGATCGGGCCGAAGATCTCGCCTTGGAGTTGACCGATGCCCTCGATTTCGTACGCGCGCGGGGCAAACCAGTAGCCCCGTGACAGGTCCTCGGGTAACTCGACGGCGGCGACCAGCCTTGCCTCCTCGTTCATGCGGCTGGCGTGCGCTTCCAGCATGTCCAGCTGGCCCTGGTCGATCACCGGCCCGATATCCGTTTCCAGCAGGCCGGGATCGCCGATCCGGATCTCGCGCATGGCCCCGGCCAGCATCTCTAGAACGCGGTCGGCGATTTCGCGCTGCAGGCAGAGTATGCGCAGGGCCGAACAGCGTTGGCCTGCGCTGTGGAAGGCCGAACTGATGACGTCGCGCACGACCTGCTCCGGCAACGCGGAAGAATCGACAATCATGGCGTTCTGGCCCCCGGTCTCGGCGATCAGCGTGGCCAGCGGGCCGTCGCGCTCGGCCAGCGTGCGGTTGATCGCGCGCGCGGTCCCGGTCGATCCTGTGAAGGCCACGCCGGCCACGCGCGCATCACGCGTCAGCGCAGCGCCCAGGCGGCCGTCACCGGGCAGAGCAATCAGCACATCGGCCGGCACGCCACATTCGTGCATCAGCTGGACGGCCCGCCGCGCGATCAGTGGCGTCTGCTCGGCCGGCTTGGCGATCACGCTGTTGCCGGTCACCAGGGCGGCCAGCACCTGGCCGCTGAAAATGGCCAGCGGGAAGTTCCACGGGCTGATGCAGACGAACACGCCCTTGCCGTGGTAGCGTAGCTGGTTGGACTCTCCGGTGGGCCCGGGCAGCGTGACCGGTGCATCCAGCCGCTGGCGCGCCTGCAGGGCGTAATAGCGACAGAAATCGATGGCCTCGCGCACTTCCGCCAGTGCGTCCTTGAGCGTCTTGCCGGCTTCGCGCACGCACAGCGCCATCAGCTCGGCGCGATGCTGCTCATAGGCATCGCCGATTCGATCCAGGATGTCGGCCCGCGCCGCCGCGCCCAGTGCGTCCCAGGCCGGCTGCGCGGCCGCGGCCCGGCTGACCGAGTCTTCGGCGGCGTCCTCGCCGCAGACACGAACGGTTCCGACCGGCTCGTCCAGCGCAGCCGGATTGACGCGCATCTCGATGTCCGAGGACTCGGCCGATCCTTCCTCGACCCAGCGCTGGGCGCCGCGCGCTTCCATGTCCCGCTTCAGTTCATCCCGCGCGGCCAGGTGGGCGAAATTCAGTCCGCATGAATTGCGGCGCTCCGGCCCGTACAAATCCTCCGGCAGCGGAATTCTGGGGTGGGTCAGCGAGTCCAGGGTGGCCACCACTTCGATCGGGTCGCTGACCACCTCTTCCGGCGGCAGTTTCTCGTCGACAATGCGGTTTACGAACGAGGTGTTCGCGCCATTCTCCAGCAAGCGGCGGACCAGGTAAGGCAACAGGTCCTTGTGGTCGCCGACGGGAGCGTAAACGCGGCACGCAACCCGCTTGCCATCCTGCCCGAGCACCTCCTCGTAGAGATCGCGCCCCATGCCGTGCAGGCGCTGGTATTCGAAATCTGCCCCTTCCCCAGCCATTTCGGCGATGGCGACGATGGTGTGCGCGTTGTGGGTGGCGAACTGCGGGTAGAAGCAGTCGTGCAGGTCCAGCAGCTTGCGCGCACAGGCCAGGTAGGACAAATCAGTGTTGCACTTGCGCGTGAACACCGGGTAGCCCGCGTGCCCCTCGATCTGCGCATGCTTGATTTCGGTGTCCCAGTAGGCGCCCTTGACCAGGCGCACCGGGATGCGGTGCCCGGTGGCCCGGGCCTTGTCGGCCAGCCAGTCGATCGCGGCCCAGGCCCGCTTCTGGTAGGCCTGCAGGGCCAGCCCGAAGCCGTTCCAACCGGCCAGTTCACTGTCGGCCAGGACCGCCGCGAACACGCGCAGAGACAGGTGCAGGCGTTCGGCTTCTTCAGCGTCCACGGTCAGGGCAACGCCCTCGTGCCGCGCCAGCCGTGCCAGCCCGCGCAGGATGGGCATGAGTTCGGCCATGACGCGCTCGTCCTTGGCGTACTCGTAGCGCGGATGCAGGGCAGAGAGCTTGACCGAGATGCTGGCGGCGGCAAACGGCGATCCTTCGTCGCTGTTGGTGCCGACCGAGCGGATGGCGTCATCGTAGGCTTGCCGGTAGCGCTCCGCGTCACGCGCCGTCAAGGCCGCTTCGCCCAGCATGTCGAAGGAGTAGCGGTAACGGCGGTTGTCCGGTAGCATGGCGCGGCCGAGGGCTGCATCGATGGAGTCGCCCATCACGTACTGGTGTCCCATGATGCGCATGGCCTGGCGGATGGCCAGCCGGATCACCGGCTCGCCGGACCTGTTGGCCAGCCGGCGCAGCGCATCGCCGATATTGCGCGTCGTCGCCGTCTTCATGCGCACCAGCTTCCCGGTCAGCATCAGGCCCCAGGTCGAGGCGTTGACGAACAGCGACTCGCTTTTGCCCAGGTGCGCCTCCCAGTTGGCGTCGGCCAGCTTGTCCGAGATCAGTTGCTCCGCGGTCTCGTTGTCGGGAATCCTTAAAAGCGCCTCGGCCAGGCACATCAGCACCACGCCCTCCTCGGACGACAGGTCGTATTCGCGCATGAAGGCTTCCATGGCCCCGGCGTCGCGGGCCCGGTGGCGCACACGGACAACCAGGTCTACCGCTTCCCGCCGGATTCGCTCGCGGGCCTGATCATCCAGTCGAACCCGATCGAGCAGAAAACGGACGTGGGCCGCCTCCTCCGTTTCCCAGGCCTGGTCCAGCAGCTGGTCGGCCCGGTCGGGCTGGAAGGTCTCGGAGCATACGAAATGTCTGGGTCTGCGGGCCGCTGTCATGGTGGCAGAATCCGGTGGAAACGGGCCAGCTTGCAGTGTACCGCAGCTGTCGGCGGCGGCGACGCGGGCGTCGGGCAAGGCATAGAGACAATTGCACTTTTTTTGATCTGCGTCATTGACGCGAGTGAACAAAATGATGTTTCGCGCCGTGCCGGCGTGGGCTACAATGCCAACCTCCCGGCAGGCACTAGCCAATTTTTAACGAACGCATGCTGCAGGTCCACGCCACCGGACAGCCCACGGACGATATGGTGATCGAAGCCCGGTCCAACCTGTCGATGTCCCTGGAAGGCCTGACGGCCGTATTCGGCGGCATTTGCGTGCTGACCCTGCTGGTGGTGGCGTGGCCCGTTTTCATGGGCTTGTGGCCCATTCTGCTGGCTGCCCTGCTGCATCTGGCCGTGGTCGGCTGGTGTTTCCGCGCCGCCTGGCGCGGCAACTGGGCGCGCGAGCGGCTGTTGCTGGATGGGGACGACCTGGTGGTCGAGCAATTTCGCCTGGGAAGGCAGACCCGCAGCCAATGGCCGGCGGCCTGGGCCAGGGTCGAGCGCGTTCCGGGGCGACTGGGCGATGTGCAGGTGTATCTCCGCTGCCGCGAACGGCGGCTGCAGATCGGGGCTTTCCTCCCGGTCAACGAACGAGAAGAGCTGGCTGCGGCGGTCAGGGGCATGCTGAACCGCCGCTCGGCCTGGAGTGGATCGCAAATCATACGGATACCTTGAGGATGAAGAGAACCAACGAACTGATCGTTGCCCTGGCCGTACTGGCCGTGATCATCGTGATCGTGTGGGGCGTGTTCGCTGTCGGCGACAACATGCCGCGCGGCGTCACGGCATACGCGCAGAGCGTCTACCAGCTGCACAACACCATCCTCGGGATCGTGACCGTCATTGGCGTCCTGGTTTTCACCGCCATGTTCACCTCGATCATCTTGCACCGCCGCTCCAAGGGCTACCAGGCGGCGAATTTCTCGCATTCGACCAAGGCCGAGGTGATCTGGACCGCGATCCCGGTGCTGATCCTGGTGGTCATGGCGATTCCGGCCACCCGCGTGCTGATCGACATGGAAAACACGGGCACGGTCGAGATGAACGTCAAGATCACCGGCTACCAGTGGCTGTGGAAATACGAATACATCGAGGACGGCATCAGCTTCTTTTCGGCGCTGGACCGCGACAGCAACCGCGCCCGCCAGCTGGGCTCGGGCATCAATCCGCGCGACGTAGAGAACTATCTGCTCGAGGTCGACAACCGCCTGGTCTTGCCGACCAACACGCGCATCCGCTTCCTGCTGACCGCCGACGACGTGATCCACTCCTGGTGGGTTCCGGAACTGGGCTGGAAGCGCGACGCCATTCCGGGAATGATGAACGAAGCCTGGACCCTGATCGAAGAGGAAGGCATCTTCCGCGGCCAGTGCGCCGAGCTGTGCGGGGCCGACCACGGCTTCATGCCGATCGTCGTGGAAGCCGTTTCACCCGAGGCTTTCCGCGCCTGGGTGGCGGACCAGCGCCAGGACCTGGCCGATGCCGCCCATGACGCGGCCCGCCTGTGGACCCGCGAGGAACTGATGACCCACGGCGAGCGCGTCTACCAGGCCCAATGCGCCTCCTGCCACCAGGGCGACGGTACCGGGCTGGAACCCGCGTTCCCGGCGCTGGTCCGCGACGGCACGCCGACCGGCGACCTGGAAACCCACCTCTACACCGTTCTGAACGGCCGCGAAGGCACCGCCATGGCCGGCTTCCGCGATCGCCTGCAGCCGCAGGACATTGCCGCGGCGCTGACCTTCACGCGCAACGCATGGACCGAAGAGGCCGGCGAGGTCGTGCAACCTTCGACCGTGGCCGGACGGGACCAGGGCTAAAACCAGACTATCGAATTGATTGCAAGGGACAACGATCAGCATGGCTAACGCAACCACAGCGCATCACGACGATCATCACGACCACCACCCGACCGGGCTGGCGCGGTGGTTGTTTTCCACCAACCACAAGGAACTCGGGACGCTCTACCTGATCTTTTCGCTGGCCATGTTCCTGGTCGGCGGGGCCATGGCCCTGGTGATCCGCGCCGAGCTGTTTGCCCCTGGCCTGCAGCTGGTCAATCCCGAGTTCTTCAACCAGATGACCACCATGCACGCGCTGGTGATGATCTTTGGCGCCGTCATGCCGGCCTTCGTCGGCCTGGCCAACTGGATGGTGCCGCTGATGATCGGTGCCCCGGACATGGCCTTGCCGCGCATGAACAACTGGTCGTTCTGGATCCTGCCGTTCGCCTTCACCCTGCTGTTGTCGACCCTGTTCATGCCCTCTGGCGGACCGTCGGCGGGCTGGACCCTGTATCCGCCGCTGTCGCTGCAGGGCGGCAACAGCCTGGCCTTCGTCATCCTGGCCATTCACCTGATGGGGATTTCCTCCATCATGGGCGCGATCAACATCATCGCCACCATCCTCAACATGCGCGCGCCCGGCATGACCCTGCTGCGCATGCCGCTGTTCGTCTGGACCTGGCTGATCACCGCCTTCCTGCTGATCGCGGTCATGCCGGTACTGGCCGGGGCCGTGACCATGCTGCTGACCGACCGCTTCTTCGGCACCAGCTTCTTCAACGCGGCCGGCGGCGGCGACCCGGTGCTCTACCAGCACATCTTCTGGTTCTTCGGGCATCCCGAGGTCTACATCCTGATCCTGCCGGCCTTCGGCATCGTCTCGGAAATCATCCCGACCTTCGCCCGCAAGCCCCTGTTCGGCTATACCTCCATGGTGTACGCCACCGCCTCGATCGCCTTCCTGTCGTTCATCGTCTGGGCCCATCACATGTTTACCGTGGGCATGCCGCTGGGCGCCATGCTGTTCTTCATGTACGCGACCATGGTCATTGCCGTGCCGACCGGGGTGAAGATCTTCAATTGGATCGCGACCATGTGGCGCGGCTCGATGACGTTCGAGACACCCATGCTGTTCGCCCTGGGTTTCGTGGTGTTGTTCACCATCGGCGGCCTGTCCGGCCTGATGCTCGCCATCGTGCCGGCCAACTTCCAGTACCACGACACCTATTTCGTGGTCGCGCACTTTCACTACGTGCTGGTGACCGGCGCCGTCTACGCCATCATGGCTGCCGTCTACTACTGGCTGCCCAAGTGGACCGGCCACATGTACGACGAGAAACTCGGCAAGATCCACTTCTGGTGGTCGACCATCTGGGTCAACGTGCTGTTCTTCCCGCAGCATTACCTGGGCCTGGCCGGCATGCCGCGACGCATCCCCGACTACGCCGTGCAGTTCGCCGAGTTCAACATGATCTCCTCGATCGGCGGGTTCATGTACGGCTTCGGCCAGCTGCTGTTCGCGTATATCATCTGGAAGTGCGTGCGCGGCGGCGAGAAAGCGACTGCCCAGGTCTGGGAAGGCGCGCGCGGCCTGGAGTGGACCGTGCCCTCGCCGGCGCCGCTGCACACCTTCGACACGCCGCCGCTGGTGGATGACAAGGTGGCCGTGCACGCCGACCGCCTCACCTGACGGGATCGACTGCCAGGCATGGCCAAGCCCAAGACCAGGCGTCACCAGGAGCGCCGCGGCGGCATCATCCGCACGGCGCTGATCCTGGCCGCCATCGTGCTGTTCATTTACCTGTTTTTCGTTGGACGGGCCGTATTCAACTACTTCGCATGAGCAACTCGACACCTTCAACGCTACGCACCGCCGGCACGCTGGCCGCGCTCGCCGTTGCCATGTTCGGTTTCGGTTACCTGCTGGTGCCCTTGTACGACAAGTTCTGCGAGATCACCGGCATCGGCGGTCGCACGGGCGACGCGGTTGCCGTGGAAGCCTTGAGCGGCGAGATCGATACCTCGCGTGTGGTCACCGTGCACTTCGATGCCACGGTCAACTCCGCCCTGCCCTGGCGCTTCGAGCCGACCCAGCGCATGATGGACGTGCATCCCGGCAAGCTGTACGAGACCAAGTACGTCGCCTACAATCTGTCGAACCGGCCGGTCATCGCACAGGCCGTTCCCAGCGTGGCACCGGGCCGTGCCTCGCTGTTCTTCAACAAGACGGAATGCTTTTGTTTTACCGAGCAGCTGCTGGGCCCCGGGGAGTCACGCGACATGCCGGTCCGGTTCATCGTGGACCCGAATCTGCCGCAGGGAACCAGCCTGGTCACGCTTTCCTACATCATCTACAAAAACGACGCAGCCACCGCGGTCCTGGCCGCGGCTGACTGACAAGCAGGGAGTCTTTTGATGGCACAGAGCAGCTACTTCGTCCCGGCCACAGCCAAATGGCCGATCGTCGGCACGGTCGGCATGTTCATCATGATGGTCGGCTTTGCCAACTGGCTCAATATGGGCCCGACCGGGCCGTGGCTGGCGGCCATCGGCGGAGCCATCATCATTGCCATGATTTTCGGCTGGTTCGCCGATGTCGTGCGGGAGTCGCGGGCCGGCCTGTACAACAGCGCGGTCGATGCCTCCTTCCGCCAGGGCATGATCTGGTTCATCTTCTCCGAGGTGATGTTCTTCGCCGCCTTTTTCGGCGCGCTGTTCTATGCGCGCATGTTCGCCGTGCCGTGGCTGGGCGGCGAAGGCACCGGCGCCATGACCCGGGAGTTTATCTGGCCCGAGTTCGAGGCCACCTGGCCCACCCATGGACCGGCCGAGCTGGGCGGGGACTTCCAGACCATTCCCGGATTCGGTCTGCCGCTGCTCAACACCCTGATCCTGCTGACCTCGGGTGTGACCATCACGCTGGCGCACTGGGCATTGAAGAAGGGCCGGCGCGCCGCCCTGATCGCCTGGATGATCGCCACCATCGCCCTGGCCATGCTGTTCCTCAGCATCCAGGCCTATGAATACGTGCACGCCTACCGCGACCTGGGTCTGACCCTGGGCTCGGGCATTTACGGCTCCACCTTCTTCATGCTGACCGGCTTCCACGGTCTCCACGTCATCATCGGCACGATCATGCTGATCGTGATCACGATCCGCTGCGCCATGGGGCACTTCACCGAGAAGAATCACTTCGGCTGGGAAGCGACGGCCTGGTACTGGCACTTCGTCGACGTGGTCTGGCTGGGCGTGTTCATTTTCGTCTACGTCGTCTAGACCGACGCGGTCACAATGCGCGGACTGCCTGACGGTCCGCGCTCGCTGAACGTTCCAGGCGCGGCGCGCGCACACAAAAGCCCCTCGTGCTGCAGTTGGGCCAGTGCGCACTGAATGTCCGATTGACCCAGCCCGGTTTCCATGGCGATCCGTTCGGGCCGAGCATGGTGCAGGCGCCGCACCGCGCCCAGCGCGATCCGGCGCAAGGCTTCATCCGGGTCCATGCGCTGAGCGGGCCTGAGTCCTTCCGGCAGCCTCGGTTCCAGCCGGGCCTCCGGGCGCACGCTAAGCCACACCGCAAGGCCGTCCACATGGGTCCACACGCAGCGCTGCCGATCCGGCCACAGCGCGACCGCCGCGGCCTGCTTCCTGAGCGCGGCGAAAGCCCACTGGGCCTGGTATTGCAAGGCCAGGTCGGCCGGCAGGTACATCCATTCCAGCAGCGCACGCTCCAGCGCATCCGGATGTGCCAGTATCGATGTCCGACGGCCCAGCTCGGGTCGGCTGGCGACAGGCGGGCGCCTGGCAAGCGACTCGAAGGCGCGCGTCCTCCGCTCCTCGGCGGCGGCCGGATCGAGGTAGGCATGTCTTGGCGCATGAATGGCGCACTGGGCCAGAACTGAAGGCGTCTCGGTGTCGCAGGTCCGGATGCGGATGGCGCCACCCTCGATGTCGCGGTAGATCCGTTCCAGCCCGGCCGTGTCCATGTAGTCTTCCAGGCAATCGAACAAGGCCTGCTGGACCAGCGGGTGCGACGGAACCCGGCGCGGTCCCGCCAGGTTTTCCAGGCAGGCCAGCTGGTCCGGGAAGACGCGTGCAATCAGGTTTTCGGCCTGGTTGCGCTGCAGCTGCGGTGGGACCGGCCCATCCGGCTCGCGGCGCGGCACGGCCAGGGCGATATTCGCGCACCAGCGCATGCGCAGGGCGAACTGGGGCGTGTCCAGAACGGCCTGGACCAGGACCTCGCGCAGCGTCCGGGCGTTCAGGTAGCCAACGACCTCTGCCAGCTCGAAGCTGTGCGTGGCACCGAGCGAAATCAGGATTGCGTTGTCGCTGACCGCGGCCTGAAGCTCGAAATTGAAGTTGCGACAGAAACGCTTGCGCAATGCCAGGCCCCAGGCCCGGTTGATGCGCTGACCGAATACGGAGTGGATGACCAGGTGTTCGTCTCCGCCGGGGTCGAAGAAACGCTCGAGCACGATGCAGCGGCTGTCGGGCAGCGCGCCCAGCTGCTCCCGCGCGCCTGCCACAAACACGGACAGGTCCGCCTCACCAGGCATCCGTCCGGCGGCCGCCTGGCCCAGCCGCCGCCTCAGGTAGGCGGAGAGCAGTCCCGAGCGCCCCGGCCCCTCGCCCAGCCAGAACGGCATGGCGGCCTCGTCGATGTCGGGGTCGCGCTGAACCTTGATCCACTGAGCCCCCTTGGCCAGGATCCTGTAGCTTTCGCCCCCGAGCTGGATGGCCTGGCCAACGCCTGACTCGAAGGCAAACTCCTCGTCCAGGCGCCCCAGTTCCTGACCGCTGTCGGCGTCCACCAGGCCGTAGTCGAACCACTCCGGCAGCGTGCCGGGATTCAAACGGCTGAGCAGCAGGGCATGCTCGCTGGCCTGCAGGCGGCCGGCACTGAGCCGCAACAGCGGCCCCCGCCCGGTTTCGCGGCCGGCAACAAAACCATCGTGCAGCATTTGCAGCAGCGCACCGAACCGGCCGGCGTCGAAGCCGGCCCAGGGTGCGGCGCGGCGCACCAGCTGCAGCATGTCCGCCTCGTTGCCGAAGCCGTCGCCGAGCAGGCCGACCACGTGCTGGGCCAGCACGTCAAGACTGGCTGCCGGCATGCGGCTGCGCTCCAGCGCATGCCGGCCCAGCGCATCCTGCAAGGCCAGGGCGTCCAGGGCATCGCCGAGATTCAAGGGGAACAGGTGAATGCGCGGACGCCTGCCCGGGCCGTGCCCGGAGCGCCCGGCGCGCTGGCGGATCAGGTTGATCCCGACACCCGGGCCGATCTGGCAGACCCGGTCCAGCGGACCGATGTCGATCCCCAGTTCCAGCGAGGCGCTGCACACGACCACGGCAACCCGGCCGCAACGCAGCGCGTCCTCGACCCGCGCGCGCTGTGCCGGACCCAGGCTGCCGTGATGGGCAGCGACCCGATCCGTCCCCAGCCGCTCGCCCAGGCGCAGTGCAACCCGCTCGACCTGGGCCCGGGTATTGCAGAACACCAGGGTCCGGTCCGCCTGGCGCACGATGTCGGCGACGCGGCCCAGCACGTATGCCCAGCGCTGTCCATCCGGCTGCGGCAGCCACGGCAAATCTCCCTGCTCGATGCACAGATCGATGCGCTGCCTGCGCCCACCGCCGACCAGACGAAAAGGACGACCACTTCCGGCCAAAAGGCGCGCCGCCAGAGCGGCCGGCCGCGCGGTCGCGCTGAGCCCGATCCGCTGCAGGCCAGGCCGTCCGCGCAGGTGTTGCAGTCGCTCCAGTGACAGCGCCAGATGCGCGCCCCGCTTGTTGCCCAGGTAGACGTGCAGCTCGTCGACGACCACGGCGCCGACGCGCCGCAGCAGCGTTCTTCCACCCTGGCTGCCGAGCAGCACGAACAGTGATTCGGGCGTGGTCAGCAGCAGGTCCGGCGGGTTCCTGATCTGCCGTCTGCGCTCCGCCGGCGGCGTATCGGCGCTGCGCACCGCGATGCGCGGCGAGCCCTGTGGCCACGGCAGGTCGTCCAGCAACTCGCTCAGCCCGGCCTGAAGATTCGCCGCCAGCGCTCGCAGCGGCGAAATGTACAGCACCACCTCGCCCGGCGCGGCGCAGCCCGCTCCAAGGCGCTTGTCCAGCAGCGGCATCAGGGCCGCCAGGGTCTTGCCTTGCCCGGTTCCGGCGCTGATCAGGCAGTGTTCACCGGCAAGAATGCGCGGCCAGGCTGCGGCCTGCACGGATGTGGGCCGGGCAAAGTGCTGCTCGAACCAGCGGGCCAGAGGTGCGCTGAAGGGGATGGGTGGGCTGCTAGCCATGTGGCCGAGTCTGTGCCCGGCCATTCTCAGAACCTGAGAATCAGCGCCCCGCGACGCGCTCCCAACGCGCCGAGATCAATTCCCAGTCGGCGTCGCTGTGGTGCCAGCCGGTGCTGACCCGGTACCAGCTGCCCTGTTCCGGCAGCAGGCCGCTGCCGCCGGTCAGCACGGCCTGGAACGAGGCCTGCGCGCGGCCGTCCTCGAACAGTTCGACGTCGATATCGAAAACACGCGCGCGAATGCGGTCGTGGGTGCGAAATTCGCGCATCAGCAGGAGCTGGACGGCACGTCGGTCGAGATCCCAGGTCTCGGCGCTGAAATCTTCCGCCAGCGGCGCCATGAAGGCCCGCTGGTTGGCCTCGGCCAGGGCCGAGGTCATCGAGTCGATGTGCTGCCGGATCCGGGTCTCGTCATCCGGCCTGGCGCAGGCCGCCAGGACGACGACCAGCGCGGCGAGCAACAGGACGCGCATCAGGCCTTCTCGGCCAGATACGACTCCAGCAGGCGGCCGGCGACGCCGACCAGGTCATGCTCGGTGACCAGGCCCAGCAGCTTGCGCTCTTCGTCCACCACAGGCAGACAGCTGAGGCGTTTTTCCCGCATCAGGCGGATGGCCTCGACGGTCGGCGTATCGGGGCTGACCGCGACCGGCTCGGAGTGCATGATGTCGCGCACGGTGACTGGCGAGGCAGCCCCCGAACCGCGTGCGATCAGGCGCAGTAGCTGGCGATGCGACACCAGGCCCAGCAGCTGGCCGGAGTCGTCCTCGACCGGCACATGGCGCACGTAGCGCCATTCCATCAGGGAAGCGGCGAAATCCACGATGTCGTCCGGCCTGACCGTGAACAGGTCGGTCGCCATGAACTGGCCGACGGTACGATAGCTTTCGCGCCAGTCCTGGGTGGGACAGAATTCCGCCAGCGTCCACTCGCTGATCGGCAAGCCGGACTGTTGCTGCTCGATCATGCTGTCGGTCAAGGCCCTGAGACACTCGTGGGTGCTGGCCGCGCCGCGCATGCGCTCCAGCGACTCCAGCTGCCAGCGCGCGCCGGTGCGGCGACGTTCGACCCGCGCCCGGATCACGCCCAGGTAGCGATCGATATCGTCCGCATCGATGCCGGCCTCTTCCAGGCCCTGCCGGGCCAGCGGCAGCAGTTTGTCGAGGATCAACTGCTGCGCGGTCATCTGCTCTTCGTCGAACCAGATCATCTGGGCCCGCAGCCCCTCCCGCGCGGCGGCCAGGAAATTGGCCTTGACGTCGCCGAAATTGAAATGTTCGCGGATGTCGTCGACCGAGCGCGACAGCTGCGCCATCATGCCGAAGAAGAAGGCCGCGTTGGCCACTTCGTCCAGCACGCTGGGTCCGGAAGGGATGACGCGGTTCTCGATCCGCAGATGCGGCTTGCCGTTGCCGGAGATGCCGTAGCAGGCACGGTTCCAGCGGTATACCGTGCCGTTGTGCAGGCGCAGCGCGTTCAGGCGCGGCACCTCGCCGCGCGCGACCATGCCGATCGGGTCGTCCTCGAACTCGGTGGTCAGGATGACGCGGAAGCGGGCGATGTCTTCCTTGAAGATCTCGATGACCGACTCCTCCACCCACTGATCGCCGAAGTGCACGCGCGGCTTGTGGCCGCGGGCCGCATGGGCCTCGGACCGGGCATCGATGGAGTGCTCGAAGACCGCGATGCGGCTCTCGTGCCACAGGCGCTTGCCGAGCAGGATGGGGGAATTGACGCAGGCGGCCAGCAGCGGCCCGGTCACCGCCTGGGCGATGTTGTACAGGTGGGCGAACTCGTCGGCGTCGACCTGGAAGTGAACCTGGAAACTGGTGTTGCAGGCTTCCAGCATCAGGTTGTCGTGGTTGAAGCTCAGTTGGTCGATGCCCTTGATCGAAATCCGAAAATGCGATCCGCGCAGGCGCAGCAGGGCCTCGTTCAAGGCAAAATAGCGCGCCACCGGGACCATCGCATCGAGGCTGAGATGGTCCTTGGTCAGCGTCGGCAGGATGCCGACCAGGGCGATCCGGCTGCCCACCTCGTCGGCCGCTTCCCGCCCCACCTGAAGGAGTTCGCTGGCCTCGGCCTCGAGCTTGCGCAGGCAGTCGCCGCCCAGTTCCAGCGGCGACAGATTGGCTTCGAGGTTGAACAGGCCCAGCTCATGGGTGAAGCGCGGGTCGTCGATGCGGTCGAGGACCTGCATGGCCGACAGGGCCGGACGGTTGGCCTGATCGACCAGGAACATCTCCTGCTCGGCGCCGATGCGCCGGATCCCGGCCTCGAACATGCCGGCCGTATGCATGTCCTCCAGCGCCCGGACCTCGTTGAGCAGCGCCTTCATGAAGGCTCTTCTCAGGCCTTCATCACTGGAGTGCTGTACGTTCTGTTCGCCCATGATCAAGCCCGGTGGCGCCAATGCGCGATGATATACCCTGCCATGGCCGGGGGCAAACCGACCCGGCGTCCAGCAGGCACAGGTGACGGTCGAACCCGAAATCCGTTTCCGATGTCTATGTCTTGGTTACACTTGCCTGAGCTTGCCACGCTGTGCCAAGCTTAGAGTTTGGCTGCATTCGATTCCATAACAAAAGCAGGGTAGACCAATGACCGAGCATGTTTGGCTTTCCGAGTATCCCGAGGGTGTGCCGGCCCAGATCGATCTAGACGAGTTTTCCTCCATCGTCGACGTCATCGATCGCAGCTGCAAGGATTTCTCCAGCAACGTCGCCTACGTCAATTTCGGCAAGGAACTGAGTTACGCCGAGGTGGACCGCCTGAGCACCGCATTCGGCGCCTACCTGCAGTCGATCGGCCTCAAGCCGGGCGACCGCATCGCCATCATGATGCCCAACGTGCTGCAGTATCCGATCGCCGTGTTCGGGGCCTTGCGTGCCGGGCTGGTGGTGGTCAACACCAATCCGCTCTACACCGCCCGCGAGCTCAAGCATCAGCTCAAGGATTCGGGCGCGCGCGCCATCCTGATCATGGAAAATTTCGCCAACGTGCTGGAGGCCGTGATCGACGATACCGACGTCGAACACGTGTTCCTGACCTCCATCGGCGAAATGGTCGGCTTCCCCAAGGGCGCCATCATGGATTTCGTGCTGCGGCGCATCAAGAAGATGGTGCCGAGCTACAGCCTGCCGCAGGCGGTACGCTTCAAAAAGACCCTCGCCGACGGTGCCGGCAAGACCCTCAAGCCGGTCAAGCTGACCCACGAGGACCTGGCCTTCCTGCAGTACACCGGGGGCACCACCGGGGTGTCCAAGGGCGCCATGCTGACACACGGCAATATGGTCGCCAACATGCAGCAGTCCTCGGCCTGGCTGGGCAACAACATCGAGCCCGGCAAGGAAGTGATCATCACCGCCCTGCCCCTCTATCACATCTTCGCCTTGACCGCCAATTGCTTCGTGTTCCTCAAGTTCGGCGGACGCAATGTGCTGATCACCAACCCACGCGATATGCCCGGATTCGTCAAGGAATTGTCCAAGGAGAAGTTCACCGCCATCACCGGCGTCAACACCTTGTTCAACGGACTGCTCAACACGCCAGGCTTTGAAAACCTCGACTTTTCCAACTTGCGCCTGACCCTGGGGGGCGGCATGGCGGTGCAGCGCGCCGTCGCCGACCGCTGGAAGTCGGCGACCGGCGTGACCCTGGTCGAGGCCTACGGTTTGACCGAAACCTCGCCGGCGGCCTGCATCAATCCCATGGACCTGGCCGACTACAACGGCGCCATCGGACTGCCGATCTCCTCAACGGAATGTCGCGTCATCGACAGCGACGGCAAGGCCGTCGATGTCGACGAAACCGGCGAACTGTGCGTCAAGGGCCCGCAGGTGATGAAAGGTTACTGGAACCGGCCGGAAGAGACCGCCAAGGTGCTCGACGATGAAGGCTGGCTGAAGACCGGCGACATGGCCCGCATGGACGCCAAGGGCTATTTCTACATCGTCGACCGCAAGAAGGACATGATCCTGGTCTCTGGCTTCAACGTCTACCCGAACGAAATCGAGGACGTCATCGCCGCCCACCCCAAGGTGCTCGAGGTGGGCGCCATCGGGGTTCCCGACGAGAAATCGGGGGAAGTGGTCAAGGCCGTGGTGGTGCGCAAGGACGACAGTCTGACGGTGAAGGAACTGCGCGACTACTGCCGCAACGAACTGACCGGCTACAAGGTGCCCAAGTTCGTCGAGTTCGTGGACGAGTTGCCGAAGACCAACGTCGGCAAGATTCTGCGGCGCGAACTGCGTGACCAGTTCGGCGAGGCCAGGAGCTCGGATTGAGGAGCCGTCAGGCGACTCAATCCAGCACCCTGTCGGTGTCGGGGCTGGCGGTCAGTCCCGACACCCCGACCCCGATCAGGCGCACCGAAAAGCCTTTGCGCCAATCCGCCCAGCGCTGCAGCAGCGACCAGGCCGTAGCGGCGATCAGGCCTGCCGAGCGCGTGTAACCCGGCAGCGACTCGCTGCGGGTGATGGTTGAAAACCCCGTCGAGCGCAGTTTCAACACCACCGTGCGCGCGTACAGCGCGCGCGAGCTGAGTTTTTCGGCAACCTGCTCCGACTGGCGCTGGATCAGCGGCCTGAGTTCTTCGATCGAGTGCACGTCCTGGCCCAGGGTGTTCTCCTGGCTGATCGAGCGTCGCAGGCGGCCGGAACGGACCGGGCTGTCGTCGATTCCCCGGGCTCGCCGGAGCAGGTCTCCCGCATGCGCGCCGAACAGGGCGGTCAGCACATCCGGCGCCGTCTTGCGCAACTGTCCGATGGTCAGTATGCCGGCGTCATTCAGGCGCTGGGCGCTGCGCTGGCCGACGCCGGGCAGGCGCCGAACCGGCAACGGGTCGATGAAGGAGGCCACGCGCTGGTGCGGGATCAGGACCAGACCGTCCGGCTTGTCGTAGTCCGAGGCCAGTTTCGCCAGAAGCTTGTTTTCGGCCATGCCGACCGAAGCCGTGAGCCCGATCTCCGAGGCGATCGCCTGCTTCAGCCGCCGGCCCAGCGCGTTGAGCGCCGGCTCGTCGTGGACCGTGGCGCTGACGTCCAGGTAGGCCTCATCCAGGCTCAGGCCTTCGACGAGGTCGCTGACCTCGTGGAAAATGGCAAAAATCTGCGCGGACACCTCGCGGTAGCGCTCGAAGCGCGCCGGACGGAAAACGCCGTGCGGACAGAGTCGACGCGCCCGCGCCGCCGGCATGGCCGAACGCACGCCGTACTGGCGCGCCTCGTAGCTCGCGGCGGCAACCACGCCGCGCGCCGAGCGGCCGCCGACCATCACCGGCCGGCCGCGCAGGCTCGGCTCATCGAGCTGCTCGACGCTGGCGTAGAAGGCGTCCATGTCGACGTGGATGATGGCGCGCATGCTCAGACGCCGCTGGACCACCGCAGGTCGCGGCTCGCCTCCGGCCGCGTGCAGGAAACCGGATTGCCCCGCTCAGGGCGCTCGATCAAATGGTCCGGGTCGGTTTTTCGCTTTCCAGCATTCCGGCCAGCAGGGACACGATGGCGGTCTGCGCCTGCTGCCCTTCGGCGCTGTCGGCGAACTGGATGCCCACGCCGCTGTTGCCGCCGCGCTGGCTGCCCGGGGGAGTGATCCAGGCAACCTTGCCCGGGATGGCGATGCGCTCCTCGCCCATCAGGCTGAGCAGAATCAGCACCTCGTCGCCCAGGGTAAAGCTCTTGCGCGTGGGCACGAACAGCCCGCCGTTGATCATGAACGGCATGTAGGCGGCGTACAACTCCTGCTTGTTCTCGATGTTGTAGGACAGTATCCCTTTCTGCGCCATGCAATCACCCGTCAGCAGCGAAGATCGATTGCCATTCTAGCAGCCATTTGCCGAACAGCAGATCAGCGCGGATTGCCGTATCCGCAAGGCTCCGGCCTTCGAGCGCACCCTGCCAGGCCCGCGCCAGATCGGCATCGCCGGCATGCGCCGGCAGTTCGGCGCCTCCGGAGCCTGACACCAGGCCCATCCTGCCGCCCATCCAGTGCCTGACCCAGTGAGCGATCCAGTCCCAGCTTTCCCTGGAACGCGCCGACCAGGCCTCAGCCGTGCCCGCCGGCACCGGCCGGCCGGCCGCCAGATCGACCAGGATCCGCCGCACGTCCAGACCGAAGGAAAGCCCTTCTCCCTGCACCAGCTCCAGCGCCTTGAGCGGCGCATCACCGCACAGGTCCAGGGCCAGCTCGAGGCGGTCGAGATCCTGCTCCGGGCATTGGGCCCTCAGCCAGCCCAGCGCCTCGTCTCGGCGTGGCGGGCGCAGGGCCAGCTTCTGGCAGCGGCTGCGCACGGTGGCCGGCAACAGGTCCGGCCGGTCGGTGACCAGCACCAGCCACGACTTGGCCGAAGGCTCTTCCAGCGTCTTGAGCAAGGCGTTGGCGGCGTTGTTGTTCATGCGGTCGGCCGGCTCGATCAGGCCGACCCGGTGCTGCCCGATGCTCGGCGTCAGCTGCAAGCCGCTGCACAGGTCGCGAACGATGTCGACGGTGATCTGCGTCTTGTCTTCCGGCACGGCGGCGATGAACAGGTCCGGATGCGTGCCGGCTTCCAGCAACAGGCAGGAGCGGCAGGTCCCGCACGGGCGCTGGCCATCGGGCGCCAGGCACAGAATGCGCCCGATCAGCCAGCGTGCCAGCTCGCGCTTGCCGATACCGGCCGGCCCGTGGAGCAGCGGCGCATGCCCCAGGCGCTGGGCGTCCAGCGCCTGGCCCAGCGCTTCCGACTCGGCAAGCAGCCAGGGCAGCCTCATGCCAGGCGGCGCTCCAGCGCCTCGATGACCTGTGCCTTGACCTGATCCATCTCCAGACTGGCGTCGATGACAACGATCCGGTCAGGTTCCATTCGCGCCTGGGTCAGGTAGGCGGCGCGCACGCGTTCCAGGAATTCGCTCTTCAGGCGCTCGAAGCGGTCGGCATCACCGCCGCGGCCGGCGACCCGCCGCATGCCGACCGAGACGGGCACGTCCAGGAGCAGGGTCAGGTCGGGCTGCAGGTCCGGGTGCACCAGCGCGGCCAGGCGGTTGACCACCTGGATGCCCAGGCGCCGGCCGCCGCCCTGGTAGGCGCGGCTGGCGTCGGTAAAGCGGTCGCACAGCACGTCCTCGCCGCGCGCCAGGGCCGGCCGGATGATGCGGGCCAGGTTTTCGGCCCGCGCCGCGAACATCAGCAGCACCTCCGTCATCGGCTCGAGATCGCCGGTTTCAGGGTCAAGCAGCAGGCCTCGCACCTTCTCGGCCGCCGGGGTGCCACCCGGCTCGCGGCTGCGCACCACCCTGCGTCCGCGTCCGGTCAGCCACGCCTCCACCCAGGCCGCCGCGGTGGTCTTGCCGGCCCCCTCGCCGCCTTCCAGCGTGATGAAGCGCCCGCGGTTCACCGGCGCCCCCGGATGTAGCGATTGACCGCCGCATTGTGTTCCTGCAGGGTGTCGGAGAAATGGTGCGTTCCGTCACCGCGGGCGACGAAGAACAGCGCCGTGCCGTCGGCCGGGTTGGCCGCGGCGTGCAGGCTCCGGATTCCCGGCAGCGCGATCGGTGTGGGCGGCAAACCATGCCGCGTGTAGGTATTCCAGGGATGGTCGGTCTGCAGGTGCACGCGCCGCAGGCGGCCGCGGAAGTCTTCGCCGAGACCGTAGATCACGGTCGGGTCGGTCTGCAGCCGCATGCCCAGCTGCAGCCGGCGGACGAACACTCCGGCCACCTTGGCCCGTTCGTCGGCCTGGCCGGTCTCGCGTTCGATGATGGAGGCCAGGGTCAGCAGCTGCTCGATGCTGTCCAGGGGCAGGTCCGGCATGCGCGCCTCCCAGATTCGCTGCGCCTGTTCGTTCAGAGCCTGGTGCGCTCGACCCAGCAGATCGAGGTCGCTGCTGCCGCGCTGGAAAAAATAGGTTTCCGGCAGAAAGCGGCCCTCGGCGAAGCAGCCGGCGCAGCCCAGCCGCTCCATGAGTTCATCGCTGGACCATTCGGCCGTGAGCTGCTGCAGTCGGGGGTCGGCCGCCAGCTCGCGGCGCAGCCGAGCGGTCGTCCATCCTTCGACGATGGTGAAGCGATGCTGATGGACTCTGCCGCGGGCCAGATGGTCGACCAGGCCGGTTACGGTGACGCCGGGCGCAATTCGATATTCTCCGGCGCGGATTTCGCTGCCGCGTTGCCGCGCCAGCACGCGCCAGTGCCAGCTGTTCCGGGCCAGCCCGAGGCGTTCGAGATCGCGCACCAGCGCGGCGAAGCTCGATCCCGGGGCCACCCACAGCGTGAGTTCCGCATCCGGATTCACCACCGCAGCCTGGAAGCGGTTCCAGTCCTGCCAGGCCAGGGCGGACAGCAGGCCCGCACAGGCCAGCAGAATCAGGCAAAGCCACAGGAAGATGCGCATTCAGATCAGCTGTGAGTCCCAGAGTGATTGCAGGCGCCGGCATATCGGCCCGATCGAAAACCGGAACTGCTCGATCGCGACGACCGGACGGATGCCCGCGACGGAGTTTATCACCAGTACTTCGCTGCACTCGCCGAGAGCGTCGTACGGGACTGCTTCCTCCTGGACCAGCGCAGGCTCGAGTCGGCGCAACCAGTTCAGTCCGACCCCGGCGACCGCCGGCGCGGGGTGAACGAGCAGGCGATCCCCGCGCAGCAGCAGCAGGTTGGAGCTGATGGTCTCGACCATGTGGCCCTGCGGGTCCAGCAGGACGGCCTCGTCATGGCCGGAGTCGGCGCATTCGCGGGCGGCCCGGACCTGCAGCAGGCGATTGCCGTGCTTGTGGCCCTGGCCCGGGGCATCGACTGGCATCGGGTACGAACTTCGCCGCAGGCGCAGGCCCGAGGCGCGCTGGGTTTCAACGCGCAGCGGCCATTCGCGCAGACAGACCACGCGGCGCGGCGACGGCGACTCGGCCGGCCAGTAGCCACTGCCGCCGCTACCGGCGCTCAGCGTCAGGCGCAAGACATGGCGGCCGTGCCGCGGCAGCAGGCGCTGGCAATCCTGCCGCCACGCATCGGCAGACGGTGCCTCCAGTCCCAGCCAGGCCGCGCTGCGAGCCAGGCGCTCCATGTGCGGATCCCAAAGCGGCGCGCAGCGGTCCCTGAAGGCCACGGTCTCGAACACCGTCTCGCCGAACAGCAGTCCGCGATCATCGGCCGGCAGGCCGGCCGCGCGCTGACCGTCGACCAGGCTTCTCACGCCGCACCCAGCGCCTTGAGCAAGCCGCGCGCCTTGGCTTCGGTTTCCGCCAGTTCCGCCGCCGGGTCGGAGTCGGCCACGATGCCGGCGCCGGTACGGAAGCTGAGCCCCGAGCCGGACACGGCCATGGTGCGAATCAGGATGTTCAGATCCATGACGCCATGCAGGCTCACATAGCCCATGGAACCGGTGTAAAAACCCCGCCCGCAGCCCTCGAGCTCGGCGATGATTTCCATGCAGCGCACCTTGGGACACCCGGTGATGGTCCCGCCCGGAAACACGGCGCCGATGACGTCGACCGGCGTGACGCCGGGGCGCAGACAACCGCGTACGTTGGAAACGATGTGGTGCACGTGCGCGTAGGACTCAACCACCATCAGTTCATCGACCTCCACGCTGCCGTGCACGCAAACCCGGCCGAGGTCATTGCGCTCGAGATCGATCAGCATGATGTGCTCGGCGCGTTCCTTGGGATGGGCGATCAGTTCGCTGCTCAGGTCCCGGTCGGTGGTCCGGCAGGCGCTGCGCGGACGTGTTCCGGCAATCGGCCGGGTATGGACCCGGTCGCCGCAGGCGCCGACCAGGCGCTCCGGTGAAGAGCTGACCACGGTGCCGCCGGGCAGGCGTGCCAGGCCTGCGAAAGGCGCCGGGTTGGCCCGGGACAGGGCACGATAGACGGCCACGGGGCACAGCGGCGCCTGGGCGGCGGCGCGCCAGCCGCGCGACAGATTGACCTGGAAGACGTCTCCGGCCAGAATCCACTCCCTGATCCGCCGGACACCGTGCATGAAGTCGTCGCCGGGATCGGCCTCGAGCCGCAGCGCCGGCAAGGTCTGTATTTCCGCGAGCCCGGTACTCCGCCCCCCGGCCTTCGTCAGCGCCGCATGCATCTCGTCGATCAGCGACTCGGACTCGCCCACCAGCCAGGCGACGCCGCGCTCGTGATCAATGACGATCGCGCCCGGGCAACGCGCGGCCAGGGCGACCGGCAGACCGTCGCCGGACGCGGGCAGACGCAGGCGGTGCTCGATGCCGGCGGCCAGTTCATAGCCCAGGTAGAGGAACCAGCCGCCAAGAAACGGCAAGGGCGGCAGTGCGGGGTCCGGATGCGCCAGCGGACCGACACGTGCCCGCAATTCGTCAAGAAAGGCGGTGGCGTCGGCGCCGTGTTCGGCCTGGATGATTTCGCCACGCCGGTGAAGCAGAAGGCTCCAGCGCCCCAGGCGCCCACCGTGCACCTCGCTGCCCAGCAGATAAGGCCAAAAGTCGGGAGCGTGTTGATGGACGGCCGGGAGGTCCGGCAGGCTATCAAGTCGACGAGCCGCGAACCGGATCATGCGAGGCGCTGGCTGAACTGGACCAGCTGCGGGCTACGCCGGGTATCTGCGCAGCAGCAGGCTGCCGTTGGTGCCACCGAAACCGAAGGAATTGCTCAGGCCGTATTCCAGACGGGCGTCCCGCGCCGTGCCCGGCACCAGGTCGATGCCTTCGCAGCCGCTGTCGACCTGGTCGAGATTGATGGTCGGCGGAACCACCTGTTCGTGCAGCGCCAGCACAGTGAAAATGGCTTCGACGCCGCCGGCGGCGCCGAGCAGGTGTCCGGTCATGGACTTGGTCGAGCTCATCATGAGGCGGCCGGCATGGTCGCCGAAGATTCGCTTGACAGCCTCGCACTCGGCCCGGTCACCCAACTGGGTGGAGGTGCCGTGGGCGTTGATGTAATCGACCTGGTCGGGATGGACCCCGGCGTCGGCCAGCGCATTGACCATGCAGCGCGCGGCTCCCTCGCCTCCTTCCGGCGGTGAGGTCATGTGGTAAGCGTCGCCGGACATGCCGAACCCGACGACTTCGGCATAGATTCGCGCCCCACGCCTGGTCGCATGCTCAAGCTCCTCGAGGACCACGACGCCGGCGCCGTTACTGAGCACGAAACCATCCCGGTCGCGATCCCAGGGCCGCGAGGCCCGTTCCGGCTCGTCGTTGCGGGTCGACAGCGCGCGGGCCGCCGTGAACCCGCCGTAGGCGGTCGGGGTGGTGCCGTACTCGGCTCCGCCGGCGACCATGACCTCGGCGTCGCCATAGGCGATCAGCCTGGCCGCGGCGCCGATGTTGTGGGTCGCCGTGGTGCAGGCGGTCACGATGCTCAGGTTCGGACCCTTGTAGCCGTAGCGGATCGAGATATTGCCGGCAATCATGTTGATGATGCAGCCGGGCACGAAAAACGGCGAGATCCGGCGCGGACCGCTGTCGATGTAGGTCTGGTAGGTCTGTTCGATGGTCGAGATGCCACCGATGCCCGAGCCGATGGCGAGGCCGTAGCGGTCGGCCGTCTCGGGATGTTCCGGCAAGCCCGCATCGGCGACGGCCTGGATGGAGGCCACCATGCCGTAGTGGATGAAGGGATCCGACTTGCGCGCTTCCTTGGCGCTCAGGTAGGGGTCCAGGTCCAGTCCGCGAATTTCTCCGGCGATCCTGGCCGGGAAGGCGCTGGCATCGAAGGCCGACAGCGGGCCGATGCCGCTGCGGCCGTTCTTGACCGCATGCCAGGCGCTGTCCACGTCATTGCCGACCGGCGTGACGCAGCCCAGCCCGGTCACCACGACCCGGCGCTCACCGCGCATGGCGATGAGGCCGGGCAAAGAACGGGGACAGCGGCATCATGCAGCGTCAGGACCTTGGTCTTACTTTTCGACGTTGTTGCTGATGTAGTCGATCGCCTGCTGCACGGTGGTGATTTTCTCGGCTTCCTCGTCGGGAATCTCGCACTCGAATTCTTCTTCCAGCGCCATCACCAGCTCGACCGTGTCCAGCGAGTCGGCTCCGAGATCATCGACGAAGGAGGCGCTGGGAGTGACTTCCTCTTCCTTGACGCCCAGCTGTTCGATCACGATTTTCTTGACCCGATCTTCAATACTGCTCATGGTTTTCTGTCCTCTGGAAACAATGATTTTCGGCAGGCACCGGTCAGCTGGATGGCTGCGATACCGCCACTCGTGAGTTACCCTTGAACCCCGTGGGCCGGAGCCCTTTTTCTGCTTTTTGCGTGTCGTTGGTTGATGAACCCGATTTCCGGCGACCGGTCCTCGGCTAGGTCATGTACATCCCGCCGTTGACGTGGACGGTCTGGCCCGAGATGTAGCCTCCGTCCGGTCCGGCCAGGAAAGCAACGCAGCCGGCGACATCCTCCGGCCGCCCCAGAATTCCGAGGGGAATTGTACCCTGTAGCCGCTCGCGCTGTTGGTCGCTGAGCGCGCGCGTCATATCCGTATCGATGAATCCCGGCGCCACGACATTGACGGTGATGCCGCGGCTGCCGACTTCATGGGCGAGCGCGCGCGAGAAGCCCGCCAGTCCGGCCTTGGCCGCGGCGTAGTTAGTCTGGCCCGGGTTGCCGGCATAGCCGACCACGGACGAAATGCTGATGATGCGGCCCCGGCGGGCCTTCAGCATCCCGCGCAAACAGGCCCGGGTCACCCGCATGCAGCCCTTGAGGTTGGCGTCCAGCACCGCATCCCAATCCTCGTCCTTGAGGCGCATCAGCAACTGGTCGCGAGTAATTGCCGCGTTGTTGACCAGGACGCTGACCGCTCCGGCCCGCGCGCCGACCGCCTCGACCGCGGCCTCGACCGAATTGGCATCGGTGACGTCCAGCACCAGTCCGCGGCCTTCGCCAAGTTCGGCGGCGATGGCCTCGGCGCCCCGCTCAGAGGTGGCCGTGCCGAACACGCTGGCGCCCTCGGCGTGCAGCCGACGGGCCACGGCCTGGCCGATCCCACGGCTGGCCCCGGTTACCAGAACCACCTGATCATTGAATGCGCTCGTCATGACGGTGCCGTTTCTCCATCCAGGTCCAGATTCAGCAGCCCCTGCATCCCGGCCGGGGTATCCAGGGCCAGCCAGAGGGCGTCCCGGTCGATGCGCTTACCCAATGCGCTCAACACCTTGCCCGGCCCGCATTCGGCGAACGCGGTCGCGCCACGGGCCCGCAGCGCGCGAACGGTCGCCGTCCAGCGCACCGGCGCGCACAGTTGCGCGGCCAGCGCCGATCGGATGCCGTCGACCGTATCGTGCGTACGCAGATCGGCGTTGTGCACCACCGGAATCCGCGGGGCCGCGATGGCCACGTCGGATAGCAGGGCCTGCAGACCCTTGGCCGCGGGCGCCATCAGGGCGCAGTGCGAGGGCACGCTGACCGGCAGCTTCATGGCCCGCCGGGCGCCGGCCGCCTGGCAGGCGTGCATCGCCCGTTCAACCGCCTCGCTGGCGCCGGCAATCACGACCTGGCCCGGCGAATTGTAATTGGCGGCGGACACGACCTGTTGCTCGGCGACCTCGCGGCAGATGGCTTCCACGGTCTCGTCGTCCAGGCCAAGAATGGCCGCCATCGCGCCCTCATCCGCCGGCACGGCAGCCTGCATCAGGCGGGCGCGCTCGGCCACCACGCGCAGGGCGACGTCGAACTCCAGGCTTTCGGCAGCGACCAGCGCCGTGAATTCGCCCAGGCTATGTCCGGCGAGCATGGACGGCCGCGCCTCGCTCAGCGACGACCACGCGCGCCACAGGGCGACGCCGCCGGTCAACATCAGGGGCTGCGTCAGCTCGGTGCGCCCCAGGGCATCGGCTGGCCCCTTGCACACCAGTTCCCAAAGGTCCTGAGCCAGCACGGAACTGGCTTCATCGAAGGTGGCAACGATCTGCGGATACTCTGCCGCCGCCTCGGCCAGCATGCCGACGGACTGCGAACCCTGACCGGGAAAAATGAACGCGAGATTCTGGATTGTATCCATTGATATCAGTGTGTTGCCGCGTTTATCTAGAAAACGACCAAGGCGGAGCCCCAGGTGAAGCCGCCGCCGAAGGCTTCCAGCAGCAGCTTGTCGCCGCGCTTGACCCGGCCGCTGCGGACGGCCTCGTCCAGGGCCAGCGGCACCGATGCCGCCGAGGTGTTGCCGTGCCGGTCGACCGTGACGATGACCTGGTCCATCGACATCTGCAGCTTTCTTGCCGTGGCCTTGATGATGCGGAGATTGGCCTGATGCGGTATCAGCCAGTCCAGGTCGGACTTGTCCAGCTGGTTGGCTTCCAGGGTCTCGTCGACGATGCGCCCCAGCGTGTTGACGGCGACCTTGAACACCTCGTTGCCGCTCATGTGCACGCTCAATCCGCCCCTGGGCTCGGCCTTGAAGCCCCTGGACACGCCAACCTCTACCTTGAGCAGATCGCTGTAGCCGCCATTGGCGTGGATGTGCGTGGACAGAATGCCCGGCTCGCTGTCGGCGCAAAGCACGGCAGCCCCGGCCCCGTCGCCGAACAGCACGCAAGTCGACCGGTCCGTCCAGTCGAGCATCCGGGTCAGGGTTTCGGCACCGACGACCAGCACTTTTCGGACCGTCCCGGCCCGGATGAACTGGTCGGCGACCGACAAGCCGTAGATGAAGCCCGTGCAGGCGGCGTTGACGTCGAAGGCGCCGCATTCGCCCAGTCCCAGCCGGCGCTGCAACAGGCAGGCGGTCGAAGGGAAGACCACGTCCGGCGTGGTGGTGCCGACGATGAGCAAATCGATCTCTTTCGGGTCGACTCCGGCCGCCTCGAGCGCGCCGCGGGCAGCCTGCTCGGCCAGGTCGCAGGTGGTCTGGCCGTCCGCGGCGATCCGCCGCTCGACGATTCCGGTACGCTCGCGAATCCACTGGTCGTCGGTGTCGACGAGGGCTTCGAGATCCTTGTTGGTCAGGATTTTTTCAGGCAGGTAGCTGCCGGTTCCGACAATTCGAGAATACACTTCGACTCCCTGTGTACGGGTCGATTTTTAGTCTGCGACCCACAGATGCGCCGCCATGGCGGCGCTGAGATCGCGCCGCGCCTCCAGCGCGCCCAGGGTGATGGCATGGGCCAGGCCCTCTGCCGTTGCGGCGCCGTGGCTTTTGATCACGGTACCGCGCACACCCAGCAATGGCGCCCCATTATGCCGGGATGGGTCCAGGCTGTCATTCAATCGTCGCAAGCGCGGCCGAGCCATGTAACCGCACAGGCTACCGGCGAAGCTGGTTTTCAGCTGGCCGAACATCAGCCGGATCGCCCCCTCGGCGCTTTTCAGGAGGACATTGCCGGAGAATCCGTCGCAGACGACCAGGTCGACCGCTCCGTCAAAAACGCGATTCGCTTCGATGAAGCCCTGGTAGTCAATGTCGGGGTCGGCCGCCAGGCGGCGACCCGCCTCGCGGATCGCATCCGGGCCCTTGCCGGGTTCGCTGCCGATATTGAGCAAGGCAATGGCCGGCGCCCGCCCGTTCACTGTACCCAGCGCGACATGGCCGAGACGGGCGAACTCGCACAGGCGATCGGCATCGACCTGGATGTTGGCACCGAGATCGAGCATCCAGGTCAGGCCGCTGGCGGTGGGGATCGCCGCCATCAGCGCGGGGCGCTCGATGCCCGGCAGCATGCCCAGCACGTGCCGGGCCAGCACCATCAGCGCGCCGGTACCGCCGCTGCTGACCGCGGCTGAAGCGGCACGGTCGTGAACCGCCTGCAGCGCGGTCGCCATGGAACTGTCCCGGCCGTGGCGCAGAGCCAGGGCCGGGCCGGCGTCGGCAGCCAGGACGGAGTTCGACGGGCGCACGGAAACGCGCTCATTGAGGCCGGCAGGCCAGCTTGCGCAGGCCGCCTCCAGCGGTTCCGGCTCGCCGCACAGCAGGACGTGCAGGGTCGGGTCGCCCAGCAGCGCCTGGCGACAGCCTTCGAGGTTGATGTCGCTGCCGCCGTCGCCGCTCATGGCGTCTACGGCGACGGTAATCGACTTCATGCGGCGTATTGCAAGGCCGCGCGCGGCCTCAGGCCTCTTCGTCTTCCTCGATCTCGGGGGCTACCTCGATGACCTGGCGGCCACGATAAAAGCCCTCCGGAGAGACGTGGTGACGGCGATGCGTTTCACCGGTGCTCGACTCTTCCGACAACGTCGGTGCTTTCAGGTGGTCGTGAGAGCGGCGCATGCCGCGCTTGGACGGGGTCTTTCGGCTTTTCTGGACAGCCATGGTGAATCACTCCTGCTTGAACGGGTCGACATCCGCCTTCGTGGCCAGTTCGGCCAACCCGGCAAACGGTTTGTAAGTCTCGGCCACGGCCGGTCGGCCATCGCCTACCGGCTTCGAATCCGGAGCGCGCGGAACCAGCGGCAGCCCCAGTAGTATTTCTTCGCATACCAGGTCTTCGAGGCTGATTCGAGCGTCCTCGACCAGCAGCGGCTCGTAATCTTCCGGCAGCGCATCCGCTGCCTGCTCGTCAGTCACCAGGCCCAGCACCGAACGGCTGTCGATTTCATGGCCGTAGGCTCGCAGGCTGCGCTGACACAGCAGCGGAACCGTGCCACTCACGTGCACTTCAGCCCTGACCTGTCCGTGCTCGTCCAGACCGAAGACGACGTGGAAGGCGATCTCGGCATCGCCTGGATCGTCCAGAACGTCTTGCAGACGCTCCATTCGGGCCAGTGGCATGGTGCCGGCGAATTCTCGCCGCGCCTGGGCCGCCTTCCTCGGGTGAATCCAGTCCGGGTAGTCTCGCGACATAAGCCGGCCATTGTACCATTGAGGCCAGTCTGTACACAATCCACAAAAAGCGCCGGGAGCACGTTCAGGGAAATGGAACTCATATTGGCATCAAGCTCCGTCTATCGCCGGCAACTGCTCGAGCGACTCGATCTTCGGTTCGAATCCATTTCCCCGGACGTCGACGAAACACCGCTGCAGGGAGAACCCGCAGCCGCCCTGGCCGAACGCCTGGCCTGCCTGAAAGCCCGCACGGTCGCGCGGCAGCGGCCGGGCACGCTCGTCATCGGCTCCGACCAGGTCGCCGAGTGTCGCGGCCGGCTGCTGGGCAAGCCCGGCTCCGAAGCCCTGGCCCTGGCCCAGCTGCAGTTCATGCGCGGCGCCGAGGTGTCTTTCCAGACCGCCGTGGCCGTGGCGCGCGACGAGACCGTTCACAGCGAGGTGGTGCCCACCCGGGTGCGCCTGCGTGAACTCGGCGATAGACAGCTCGAGCGCTACATCGCGCGCGAGAGACCCATCGACTGCGCCGGGGCCTTCAAGAGCGAAAGCGGCGGCATCGCCCTGCTGGAATGCATCCGGAGCGATGATCCGACCGCCCTGATCGGCCTGCCGCTGATTGCGACCATCCGTCTGCTGGGGAAATTCGGACTGGATTTGCCCTGAAAGCCGTTTCCCGCGTTGGCTCGATCGCCCTGAGAAAGGGGCTGGAAATGCTAATATGGTTTCCATACGCCCCTGAATGGAAGAACAGTCATGGCCGCATCGCCATCCGCACCGAACGCTTTCCGGCATTGGTCTCTCCGGCACGACATCGACGGCATTGCCTGGCTTTGCATTGATCGCGGCGATGAGAAGGTCAACAGCCTGGGCACCGAAGTGCTGTCGGAACTGGAACGCATCGTCAGCGCACTGGAAACCGACAAGCCTGCCGGGCTGGTGCTGATGTCCGGCAAGCCCGGAAGCTTCATCGTCGGCGCCGATGTTCGTGAGTTCGACGCGACCAGCGAGGTCAGCGTGCTCGAGGACAACGTGCGCAAGGTGCATGGCCTGTTCCAGCGCATCGAAGACCTGCCCTTCCCAACGGTGGTGGCGTTCGAAGGCTACTGCCTCGGTGGCGGCCTGGAACTGGCCCTGTGCTTCGACTGGCGCATCGCGCTGGACGCCGACCACACCCGCATCGGTTTCCCGGAAGTCAACCTCGGGATCTATCCCGGATTCGGCGGATCCGGACGCGCCATCGCCGCGATCGGTGCGGTCAAGGCCATGCAGATCATGCTGACCGGCCGCATGCTCAGGGCGCGGGCGGCCCGCTCCCTGGGGCTGGTCGATCAGGTCGTCGACGTGCACGGCTCGCTGCGCTGGGCGGCGCGCAACGCCGTGATGCGCAAGAAACGCCACAAGCGCCCCGGGCTGTTCGACCGCCTGGGCTCGGCCGGCCCGGCGCGCGGATTCCTGGCCAAGCAGATGCGCAAGCAGGTCGCGTCGCGGGCGCGGCGGGAACACTACCCGGCACCCTATGAGCTGATCGACGCCTTCGAATCCAGCGGTCATTCGCAGGCGGCCATGATCCGCCTGGAGGCGGAAAAAGTGCCCCGCCTGCTGGCCGGTGACACCTCGCGCAACCTGCGCCGGGTCTTCCGGCTGATGGAACAACTCAAGAGCCAGGGCAAGCGCTCCTCGTTCAAGGCCCGGCGCGTGCACGTCATCGGCGCCGGCGTCATGGGCGGTGACATTGCCGCCTGGTGTGCCGTTCGCGGACTCGAGGTGACGCTGCAGGACCGCGAGATGAAATACATCGAGCCTGCTTTAAAGCGCGCCACAAGCCTGTTCAAGCGCAAGCTCAAGAAACCGGAGGCGGTCGCAGCGGCGCAGCAGCGCCTGGTCGCCGATGTCGAAGGACGCGGGGTCGAGCGCGCCGACGTCATCATCGAGGCCATCTTCGAAAACCGCGACGCCAAGCGCGAGCTGTTCGCCGGCCTGAAGGGCAAGGTCGCCGACCACGCGATCATCGCCACCAACACTTCGGCCATCCCGCTGGCCGAACTGGCCGACGTGCTCGATGACCCATCCCGGCTGATCGGCCTGCATTTCTTCAACCCCGTGGCCAAGATGCCGCTGGTGGAAATCGTGCACGACACCGGCAGCGACCCGGCCCGGGTCGACGATGGCTCCAGTTTCGCCACGCAGATCGGGAAATATGCCCTGCCGGTGACCTCCACGCCCGGCTTCCTGGTCAAC
>SKKM01000221.1 GCA_007121485.1 Wenzhouxiangella sp.
AACGGGCCAAGCGCCTGGTCGAGCACAAGAAGGACGTCATCATCCTGCTCGACTCCATCACCCGCCTGGCGCGCGCCTACAACACCGTGGTGCCCTCCTCCGGCAAGGTCCTGACCGGCGGCGTCGACGCCAACGCCCTGCAGCGACCCAAGCGCTTTTTCGGTGCCGCTCGCAACATCGAGCGCGGCGCCAGCCTGACCATCATCGCCACCGCCCTGGTCGATACGGGCTCGAAGATGGACGAGGTGATCTACGAGGAGTTCAAGGGCACCGGCAACATGGAAATCCACTTGAGCCGGCGCATCGCCGAAAAGCGGGTTTATCCGGCCATCGACATCAACCGCTCCGGCACCCGCCGCGAAGAGCTGATGGTCGGCAACGACCAGCTGCAGAAGACCTGGATCCTGCGCCGCATCCTGCAGCCCATGGACGAAGCCCAGGCGATCGAGTTCATGCTCGACAAGCTCAAGGTTACGAAGACAAACGAAGAATTCTTCAATTACATGAAAAGGTAGGGACCAGGGACCAGGGACCAGGGATTGGACGAAAAGCACGGCAACCCGAGTTCCTCAATCCAGAGTTCTCCTCCACTTCGAGGTTAAGATCAGTCAGGTCGCAGAACAGGATCGTGGCTACGACACGAATTACTGGTCCCTATTGCCTGGTCCCTGGTCCCTAAAGAAGCTCTTCATCACCACTTCACGTCACTCCTTCACAATTGTCAACATCACAAAAGTGAAGGAGCTTCACATGGGCGACAGCGAAGGAAATGCAACGGTCCTGCTGGTTGAGGACCACAATGATCTGGCCGCCAGTATTGGCGACTACCTGGAAAGCAGCGGCTTTGCCATGGATTTTGCCGCCGATGGGGCCATTGCGCTCAATCTGCTGGACGAAAACCCTTACGACATCATCGTTCTAGACCTGATGCTGCCGAAAATCGACGGCATCCGGGTCTGCGAGCGCCTGCGCGAACGCGGCGACGGCACGCCGATCCTGATGTTGACCGCCCGCGATCAGCTGGACGACAAGGTCGCCGGCTTCAACGCCGGCGCCGACGACTACCTGGTCAAGCCGTTCGAGATGGAGGAACTGGCGGTGCGCGTGCGCGCCCTGATCCGCCGCGCCCGCGGCGAGATGTCCGACGGCGCCATGCGCGTGGGCGACCTGGTGTTCGACCCCAAGACCATGCGCGTGGAGCGCGAGGGCGAGCGGGTCAACCTGTCGCCGACCTCGATCCGCATTCTCAAGGTGCTGATGCGCGAATCACCGCGCCTGGTCAGCCGCGAGCAGCTGGAAAACGAGCTGTGGGGCGACATGCTGCCGGACTCCGATACCCTGCGCTCGCACATGTACAACCTGCGCAAGGGCATCGACCGGCCCTACAAGACCAAGCTGCTGCACACCGTACAGGGCATGGGCTTCAAGCTGGCAGCGCCCGAAGACGCCTGATCCAGGGCTGTTTCAAGCACGGCCCTGGCCGCTTCAGGCCAGGGCTTCCCTCACCACGTCGCGATAGGGTCCGGTGAGCGCCTGCCATTCCAGGCGGAACCAGGGCGCGATGCGCTCGTCATCCACGGTCATCATCCGGTCCACTTCCTCAGGGCTGACGAATTTCCACGCCGCCACCTCGCTGGGATTCGGGCGCAGCTGGAAGCGCTCGGCCCGACCCACGTAGACCCAGCACAGCTCGTGTTCCGAGCCCTGGTTCTCGTAGTTCGCCTGGTAGCAGAACTTGTAGATGAAGTGCAGCGGCGAGCGCACGCCCAGCTCTTCGAGCATGCGTCGCTCCGTCGCCTCGGCCATGGTTTCCCCGGCGCGCGGATGCGAGCAACAACTGTTGGCCCAGTACAGGGGCCACAGCCGTTTGCCGGGGGAGCGCTGCTGGATCAGCAGGCGCCCCTGCTGGTCAAACAGAAAGACCGAAAACGCCCGGTGCAGCAGACCGTCGCCATCGTGGCATTCGCCCTTGCTGAGCACACCGATCTCGTTGTCCCCGGCATCGACGAGGATCAGTGCTTCGGAGTCCGAAGACACGACTCGCGCCGGTCCGGCGCGCTCAGGCACCACCAACTTGCACCTCGATGGCGTGATAGCCGGCTTCGCGAATGGCGCGCGCCACCTTGGGCGCGGAATCGGGGCACAGGGCGATGATCGAACCGCCGCCGCCACCGCCCGTGAGCTTGGCGCCCAGCGCGCCGTGGGCACGCGCGATCTGGACCAGCTCTTCCAGTTCCCAGCTCGACACCTGCATGGCATTGAGCAGGCCCTGGTTGATGTTCATTGTCTCGCCCAAGGTCTCGTAATCCTTTTTCTCCAAAGCTTCCAGGGCCACCCCGACCAGGCTGTCGATTTCGTTGAAGATGCGCTCATACAGCTCGGGGTTGCGCTGCCAGGCTTCGCGCACTCTGGCCACCGTACGCGCGGTCAGGCTTTCGACCCCGCTCATTCCTATGACCATGGGCAGCGGCTCGTCTACGACGATCGGCCGGCGCTCCTGTTTCTCGCCGGATCGGTACAGCATGAACTGGCCGTAGGTGGCCAGGGTATTGTCCAGGCCGGACGGAGTGCCGTGTGCCACCTTCTCGCACTCGAAAGCCAGCTCGTTGATCCGCTCGTCGCTCAGTCCGAGCTTGAAGTGGCCATCGAGGGCGCGCAGCACGGCCACGGCCAGGGCCGCCGATCCGCCCAGGCCCATGGCCCGCGGCAAGTTGGGGAAGACTTCGATCCGCATGCCGCGCCCGCTCAGGCCCAGCGCCTCGAGCACACGCGCCAGGGAACGGGTGAAGGACGGTGGCCGCTTGGCGTTGAAGTCCAGCCGCTGCTCGATGCTCCAGCGCGGAATGATCAGGTCGATGCCTTCCGAGGTGTCCTCGATCCGGGCCTGGATGGCCAGCGGGATCGGAGCGGCGATGGCGCGACGCCCGTAAACGACGGAATGCTCGCCAAGCAGGATGATCTTGCCGTGGCCGGCACCGACCGCCTCGCCCTCGAGGACTCCGGTCTCGCTCACCACGGCCGCCGGCTGCGCCTGCTTGCGCACCGTTTCGATGATTTCCTCGGCCTTCCAGATCTTGATTTCGCCGGACGCGATCAGGCGGTCGACGACGGTGTCGAACAGCTCGGCCGGCGCCCCGGCGGCCGTGGCGACGCTGCGCGCATGCAGCGTCATGTGGCCCTGCTGGATGCCTTCCGTCACCAGCGCGCGCAGCGCCGAGAAGGTCTGCGCCAGGCCTACCGCACCCATGACCTCGGCCAGTTCACGGGCGCTGTCGACCTTGAGCATGCGCAGGTTCAGGGCCACGGTGGGGTTGGTCTGCAGCGGCCCGCCGACGATGCCGACCTTGATCGGGATTTCCAGCTCTCCGACCAGGTCGCCGTTTTCGGCCTTGTGCCACTGGGTCAGCGCGGTATAGCGTCCGCCGCGAGCGGCATAGGCATGAGCGCCGGCCTCGATGGCGCGCCAGTCGTTGCCGGTCGCGAGGGCCACGGAGTCGATGCCGTTCATGATGCCCTTGTTGTGGGTGGCGGCCCGATACGGATCGATGCGGGCAAAATCGTTGGCGACGATGATGCCGTCGCGGACCTGCTCGCCGTCGAAGCCCTTGCCGGTCAAAGAGGCCACGGGGATCCGCACGCGCGCCCGCACCAGGGCGCGGTCGGCCAGGTTAGAGAGAATGCGCAGAAAGACCCGGCCCTCGCTGATGGCCTCGACCAGGGAAGCCACGCCTTCGCACATGGTGTTGACCAGGTTCGCACCCATGGCGTCGCGGGTATCGACCAGCAGGTGCAGGATCACCATGTCTCCGCCGGGACCGTCGGACGGATGAATGAACACTTCCAGGTCGCGCGCGCCGCCGCCGCGAGCCACCATCTTGGGATGCAGGCTGTTGGCCAGGTTCAGGATTTCGTGCTTGCGCTGCAGCAGCGCGGACTTGGCCCGCGCGGCATTGGGCACGTCGACGATCTGGACCTGGCCGATCAGCATCGGCTCGTCACTGTCGACCTCGAAGCCCCCACCATCGCGCGCCAGCTTGGCGGCCGACCCCAGCGCCGCCACGATGGACGGCTCCTCGACCACCAGCGGGACCACGTATTCCTTGCCGTTGATCAGGAAGTTCAGGCCCAGTCCGACGGGCAAGCCCATGACGCCGATGACGTTTTCGATCATCTTGTCGGCGAGCTGCACCGACAGCGTGTGCCGGCCGGACTGCAGGCTCTGGTAGTCCTCGGGTCCGATCAGGCCACGATCGCGAACGGTGCGCACCCGTTCGGGCACAGTCATCTTGTAGAACTGCGGAATTCGTGATTTATCCATGCAGGGAGTCTCTCGTTCTCAAGGGCGGCTGGAGGCTACCCGCAATCATTTTCGGTCAGCGCCAGTTGCAATCCGGTGAGCGCCGGTCTCAGCGGGAGTTCGCGAAATCCGTGCGCCCGGATACGTGATCTGAGCCGCTCGAGCTGCGCGCCATCGGCCGCCGCGAACATGCCCAGGTCCCCACCGCCGGCACCGCAGGGCTTGTAGGCCGCGCCCTGCTCGAGCGCGATGGCCGCCAGCCGCTGGTGCTGCGGATTCAATACCGGCGCGTCAATCCGGGCTCCAATTTTACCCATCAGCCCGCGATAGTTATTGATACAGGTCATGAAACGGCCCAGGGCGCCGCACTCGACGCTTTCCAGCGCCTCCCGGCAGCAGCCATCCATGGCCTGCCAAAGGGAGTCAGCTGCCTGCGGATCGCCACTGCGCCAGCGCGCGTAAGAGGCCAGAAAGCGACCGGTGGATGCCGCCTCGCCGCTCCACACGAACATCAGCGGCCAGTCTGGCGGCCAGGCCATGGATTCAAACTGCGGGCGCTCACCGATCAGGCGATAGGCCAGCAGGCCTCCCTCGAGCGCCGCGGCCAGGTCCAGGCCGCTGCCGCGCCCGCCCTGCATCTGTCGATGGCTGTGCAGCAGTTCGGCCAGCTCCGGCTTCGCTGCCGGAGCAGTCCCCTGCAGGTAACACTGCAGGGCCGCGCTCAGGGCCACGGTCACCGCCGCGCTGGAGCCGAGGCCGAGCTTGATCGGCCCGCCCTCGTCGTGCAGGTAAAGCTCGGAACTGTCAATCCGCACATGCAATCCGCCCGGCTCGGGCAGCGCATGTGCGCCCGCCTGCGCCAGTGACCGGGCCAGCAGGTTCCGGCTCAGGGCAAGCTCGTCGCCCGCGGCCCCGGCATCGGCCCAGCGCAGACTTCCGTCCGCTTCGACGTCGAAGTACAGCGGATTCGCGGCCAGTTGCGGCACCTCGAGCCGGCTGGCGTCTGCACTGCAGGCATCGATCGAGACCCGCACCCGCCGCTCCACGGCCATCACCAGGGCCGGCGCACCGTGCAGGACGGCATATTCGCCGATCAGCACCGCCTTGCCGGGTGCCGAGGCCTCGACCCGGCGCATCTCAGGCGAGCCTCGCTCCCGGACCCAGCGGCGTACGCAAGACGTCGGTCACGCCGGCCAGACTGGTCAGCGTTTCGGCCACCTGGCCTGCCGCTTCGGGCAGGCAGACCGCCTTGACCTGCGGCCCCGCGTCGACGGTGAAGAAAACCGGCACACCGGCCGCCCGCAGCTGGCGCACCGCATGCAGGCACGCCATGCTGGCCGCATTCCAGTACAGCAG
>SKKM01000029.1 GCA_007121485.1 Wenzhouxiangella sp.
CGTTGACCGCCTTGACCGCGCCCATGGCGTTGCGCTCGATGCAGGGGATCTGGACCAGGCCGGCGACCGGATCGCAGGTCAGGCCCAGGTTGTGCTCCATGCCGATTTCGGCGGCGTTTTCGACCTGGCCCATGGTGCCGCCCAGGGCCGCGGTCAGGCCGCCGGCGGCCATGGAGCAGGCCACGCCGACCTCGCCCTGGCAGCCGACCTCGGCACCGGAGATCGAGGCGTTTTCCTTGTACAAAATGCCGATGGCGCCGGCGGTGAGCAGGAACTCGATGACCCCGTCCTCGCAGGCCCCGGGCACGAAGCGGCGGTAGTAGTGCAGCACCGCCGGGATGATGCCGGCCGCGCCGTTGGTCGGCGCCGTCACGACCCGCCCGCCGGCCGCGTTTTCCTCGTTGACCGCCAGGGCGTAGAGGTTGATCCAGTCGAGCTGGTCGAGGTTGTCCATGCGCTCGCGGTGCTTGAGCTTGCGGTACAGGGTGGGCGCGCGACGGGCCACCTTCAGCCCGCCGGGCAGGTAGCCGGTCTGCTCCAGGCCGCGCTCGACGCAGTCCTGCATGGCCTGCCACAGCGTCAACAGACCGGCCCGCACTTCGGCTGCCGAACGCCAGGCCTGCTCGTTGGCCAGCATCACGTCGCTGATGCGCAAACCCTCTTCGTCGCAGATCGCCAGCAGCTCATCGCCGCTGTTGTACGGATAGCGCGGCTTGGTGGTGTCGGCGACGATGCGATCCGAGGCCGCCTCGTCGGCGTTGACCACGAAGCCGCCGCCAACCGAGTAATACTCGCGGCTGAGCAGGGTGTCGCCCGCCGCGTCCAGGGCGATGAAACGCATGCCGTTGGGATGATGCGGCAGGGTCTGGCGCTTGTGAAACACCAGGTCGTCGCGCAGGTCGATGCGCGCCTCGTGGCGACCGGCCAGCCGGATGCGGCCGCTGCTGCCGATCTCGCTCACGCGCGGGCCGATGGCATCGGGGTCGACCTGGTCAGGCACTTCGCCCTCCAGGCCCATCAGCACCGCGCGGTCGGTGCCGTGGCCGCGGCCGGTATGGCCCAGCGAGCCGAACAGCTCGACCCGCACGCGGGCGACCTGGTCGAACAGGCCGCGCTCCTGCAGTCGAGTCACGAAGATGCCGGCCGCACGCATCGGGCCCACGGTGTGCGAACTGGACGGGCCGATGCCGATTTTGAACAGATCAAAGATGCTGACAGCCATGGCGCAAAGTTTACCGAAACCGGCCTGCTTCGACGACGCGCCGGCCACCGGGGTTCCGCGCCCAAGACTTGGGTGCATGGTGCGCCGCACCGACCCGAAGCGGGCACTGGACACTCGCCGGCGACGCTGGAATACTTGGCAATTCCCAAATCCAGACTGACCAGCCATGAGTCTGATCCTGTACACCCGCAACGACTGCGAACTCTGCAACAAGGCCGAGCACCTGCTGGCCGAGGCGGGTTTCAGCAGCGCCGTGACCAAAGTATTCATCGATGACGACGTGGAGCTGCTGGATCGCTACGGCGACCAGATTCCCGTGCTGATGCGCGAGGAAACCGGCGAGAAGCTGTCCTGGCCGTTCACCGCCTCGCAGGTGCGAGACCTGCTCGATGGCTAGCGCCGCCCAGGCGATCACCCACATTGACGCGCCGCGGCTGGAGCAAGCGCTGCTGGCCGGCATCGCCAATGTGCTCAAGCGCCGCGACTACATCAACAAGATCAATGTATTTCCGGTGCCCGACGGCGACACCGGCACCAACCTGGCCTTTACCCTGGCCAGCGTGCGCCAGGCCATCGAGCGCCCGGCCCGCCGCAGCCTGCCCGAACTGCTCGACGAGATTGCCGAGGCTGCGCTGGACGGCGCCCGCGGCAATTCCGGCGCCATCATGGCCCAGTATTTCCAGGGCCTGAGCGAGTCCAGCCGCGAATTCCAGGTGCTCGACGCGCCGCGCCTGGCGCTGGTGTCGCAGCGCGCCGCCAAGTCGGCCTGGGGCGCCATGTCCAACCCGGTGCCCGGCACCCTGCCGACCGTGCTGGAGGACTTTGCCGACGAGCTGGCCCGCAAGACCCAGGACGGCATCGACGACATCCGCGCCCTGTTCCGCCAGGGTCTCAAGCGAGCACGCCACTCGCTGGCCACGACGCCGGAAAAACTGGCCGTGCTGCGCGAGGCCGGCGTGGTCGACGCCGGCGGCCAGGGCTTCGTCGACCTGCTCGAAGGCATCTGGGGCTACATGCGCAGCGGCAAGGTGCCGCGCCTGGAAAAACCCGCGCCGTCCAGCAATGGCGGCCATGCCGGCGCGCATGCGGCCGGGCCGGAGGAGCATCGCTACTGCACCGAGTGCCTGGTGCGCGGCGAGCAGCTGGACATCGCCGGCCTGCGCCAGCAGCTCGAGGCGCTGGACGCCAGCTCGCTGGTCGTGGCCGGCGGCGCGCGCCGGGCGCGCGTGCACATCCACACCGACAGTCCGGGCGCGGTGTTCAAGATCTGCGCCGAGCACGGCGAGATCGGGCAGCAGAAAGCCGAGGACATGAGCCGGCAGCACGGCCTGATGAATCAGCGCGGCCGGGTGGCCATCGTCACCGACTCGGCGGCCGACATCCCCGGCGAGGAAATGGACCGGCTGGGCATCAACGTGGTGCCGGTGCGGCTGAATTTCGGCGAGGAAGAATTCCTCGACAAGCTCAGCATCACGCCCTCTGAGTTCTACGCGCGGCTCACCGACAGCGAGGTGGCTCCCAAGACCTCCCAGCCGCCGCCGGGCGACTTCCGCCGCCAGTTCGACCTGCTGACCTCGCACGGGCTGGACGTGGTCGCGCTGCAGATTTCCAGCGCCGTGAGCGGCACTTTCCAGGCCGCCCAGTCGGCGGCGGCGCGCGGCGAGTCCGAGCGCATCAGCGTGTTCGACACCATGAACGGCGCCACCGGCCAGGGGCTGATGGTGCTGTGGGCCGCCGAGGCCGCGGCGCGCGGCTGGGAACGCACGGCCATCCTCAGTCGACTGGCCGAAATCCGCTCGCAGTTCCAGACCTTCGTTCTGGTGCGCGACCTGTCCTGGGGCGTGCGCGGCGGCCGGATCAAGCCCTGGATGGAGACCGTGTCACGGCGGCTGCACCTGAACCTGGTGCTGGCCAATACGGCCAAGGGCACGCTGGGGCCGAAGGGGGTGCTGCCAGGGCGCCGCAATGCCCTGCCACGCTTTACCCGCTTCATCCTCAAGCGCATGCAGACCGATCGGGTCTACCGCGTCATCATCAGCCACACCAACGCGCTGGATGATGCGCGCCGCATGCGCGACATGCTCCTGGCCGGTCATCCGCAGGTCGACGCCTGCTGGATCGAGGACGCCAGCCCGGCCATCGGCTGCCACGCCGGGCCGGGCGCGCTGATGTGCGGCATTCATCCGTGGACGCCGCCTGATGAACGCTCCGGATGATCTGGCTGGCGCTGGCCATCGCGATCCTGGGCGGCTACCTGCTGGGGTCGATTTCCGGCAGCCTGCTGCTCGGTGCGTTTCGCGGCGTGGACATCCGCGCCATGGGCTCGGGCAATGCCGGCGGCACCAATGCCCTGCGTTCGGTCGGTTGGCGCTTTGCCCTGGCCGTGGTCGTCATCGATCTCGGCAAGGGCGCGCTGGCGGCCGCGCTGCTGCCCTGGCTGATCCTGGCCTTGCTGCCCGTCGATCCGGAGCTGCGCATCCTGCTCGGCGCCCTGGCCGGATTTGCCGCCGTGGTCGGACACATCTGGCCGGTCTATTTCCGCTTCCGCGGCGGCAAGGGGGCGGGCACCGCGGTTGGCGTCATCGCCGTGCTGGCGCCGTGGAGCGTGCTGCCGATGTTCCTGGTCTGGGTGGTCACCATCATCGGCACCGGCTACGTGGGCCTGGCAACCGTGCTGGCCGGATTGAGCCTGGTGCCGCTGATATGGCTGCTGGGCCCTGATCCGCTGCCGGCCCCGCTGGGCTGGCTGGCCATTGGCCTGGCCATCCTGCTGGTCTACACCCATCGCGGCAACCTGGCGCGCCTGCGCGACGGCTCGGAGAACCGCTTCGAGAAGGCGCGCATCCTGCGGCGCCGGCGCTGAAGCGCCGGCCATGCCGAACCAGTCCGAAAGCCAGGCCGGGGCGACGGCGCCGCTGGATGCGGCCCGCATCCGCGGCCTGCTTGGCCAGCCGGAATTTCCGCTTGTGGTCGAGCCCAGCCTCGGCTCGACCAACAGCTGCCTGGCCGAGCGCCTCGATCGGGGCGAGTCCCTGCGCGTTTTGATGGCCGAACACCAGAGCGCCGGCCGCGGGCGCCACGGACGCCAGTGGCTGTCCCCACCCGGAGGCGGCCTGTACCTGTCCATGGCGCGGGAATTCAGCGGCGGGGCGCAGCGCCTGGGCGCGCTCGCCCTGGTGGCCGGCCTGGCCGCCGCCGACGCGGTGGCCCGCCACTCGAAGATCCCGGTCGGGGTGAAATGGCCCAACGACCTGCAGGCCAGGGGCAGCAAGCTCGGCGGCTGCCTGATCGATCTGCGGCAAACCGCCGGCAAGCCCTGCCTTGCCATCATCGGGATCGGCATCAATGTCGATCTGGGCAGCGGCGGCGAGCCGGACCAGCCGTGGACCGACCTGGTCCGTGAAGGCGGCTCAAGCGACCGCAACCGGCTGGCCGCCATCCTGATCGACACCCTGGAAACTGACCTCGCGCTGTTTGACCGCGCAGGTTTCGAGGCTTTCCGGTCGCGCTGGGACGCGCACGACGTGCTGCGCGGACAGCGCCTGCGGCTGAGCGGCAGTGGTGCAGACCTTGACGGTCTGGGACTCGGGGTCGACGCCTCCGGCGCCCTGTTGCTGCAGACGGCCGACGGGATTCGGGCGATTCACGCCGGGGAGGTCAGCGTGCGCCGTCTGGACCCGCGCTGATGCGGCGCGGGTTATCCTCTGCAGCGATGACCAACCAGCCCCGTTTTGCCGCCTTGCAAGTGACCCGAATCGTCCTGCGCCGGGCAAGGATCGATCGCGCATGAGTTCATCGCTGGTACGCTGGCTGGTGGCCTTGCTGCTGATGATCAACATGGTGCTGCTGGTGCTGCAACTTCGCGGCACCACCAGCCCGGAGCCTGAGGCCGAGATTCCGCCGCTGGATCCGCGCCTGCCGCAGCTGGTCCTGCTGCATGAGCGGCCGCTGCCGGCCCGGGTCGAGTCCGCCGACTGCTTCACGATCGGCCCGCTGAACTCGCTGCTGGCCCAGCAACGGGCCGAGGACCGGTTGCGCGCCAGCGCCTCCCAGATCCGCAGCCGCCAGACCAGCTCCGACCGCGATCGCGGCTGGTGGGTGTTCCTGGCCGCGGGCACGCGGTCCGAAGCGATGGCCCTGACCCGCGAGCTGGCCGAGGCCGGGCTGGAAGATTTCTTCGTGGTTACCCGGGGCGACATGGAAAACGTGGTGTCGGTCGGCCTGTATGAAAACCTCGACAACGCCCGCGCGCGCCAGCGCCAGATGCAGGCGCGCGGATTCAATGCGGAACTGGAGGTCCGGCGCGAGTCGGTGCCGCAGTTCTGGGTCGACTACCAGCCCGATACCGGCAGCGAGTCGGCCTGGCGGTTCATTCTGGAGGCCTCGCCGGGGGCGCAGCATCGATCGATTCCGTGTTGGGATGATTGAA
>SKKM01000018.1 GCA_007121485.1 Wenzhouxiangella sp.
AGGGCCGCTTCGATCCTGAACGCCATGTGCTGCTCGACAACCAGGTGCGCATGAATCACCCGGGCGTGCACGTGATCACACCGTTCACGCTGGCCAACGGCGACACGCTCATGGTCAACCGGGGCTGGCAGCCCTGGGACCGACGCAGCGCTCAGTTGCCCGAGTTTCCCACCCCCGAGTCGCCGCTCGAGATCAGCGGTCGCGTCAGCGAGCCGCCACGGGTGGGTTTTCAACTCGGCGCGCCCTTGCCGCTGGACGCCAACTCCTGGCCGAACCTGATGACCTACTACGACACCGACCTGATCAGCAGCGCCCTGGGCCTGGAGCTGGTGGACCGGGTGCTGCTGCTGGACCCCGACCACCCCGCACACCTGAGCGGGGATGCCTGGCCCGCCGTCAACATGGGTCCCGAGCGCCACATCGGCTATGCCGTGCAGTGGGCCAGCATCGGCACCGCCGTGCTGCTGATCTGGATATTCCTCACCTACAGAAACTGGCGGCGCCGATGAACAACAAACTGGCCCTGATCGCCGTATTCCTGGTCTTCCTGTTGCCGGTGATGACCGCGACGCTGATGCACAGCGAGTGGTTCGACTGGCAACCGGCAAGCATGCGCAACCACGGCGAACTCGTGCAGCCGGTGCTGCCGGTCCGCGACTTCGAGATCACCCTCACCAGCGACACCGGGGCGGAAGCGATCAGCCGCGATGCGCTGCTGGATCGCTGGATGCTGGTCTACTACCACCCGACCGGCTGCGCCGAGGCCTGCCTCGAGAATCTCTACTGGCTGCGCCAGGTCCGCCGCGCCCAGGATCGCCACCAGCCCGATGTCGGCCTGGTGTTCGCCGCGCGCGAGCCGGCCGGCACGGAAACACGCGAGCAGATCCTGGGGCTGGCCGATGACTTCCTGATTCTAGCCGGACCCGAGGCAGAACCTTTCTGGAACCAGCTGCCGGGCGAAGCTGTGAACGCGGCGTTCTTCATCCTTGACCCAGCGGGCAATATAATATTGCGCTATCCCGAAGACGCAGATCACAACGGCATTCGCCGTGATTTACGGCGTCTTTTGACCTGGACCCAGAGAGATTGACGCTAGGGAACCCCTGACGCATGAGTCGAACCGCGTACAACCGCCTGACCCTGTTCGCCTGCATCCTGACCTTTGTCGTCATCGTCCTCGGTGCGTGGGTGCGCCTGACCGATGCCGGCCTGGGCTGCCCGGACTGGCCCGGATGCTACGGGCACCTGACCTGGCCGTCCAGCCCCGAGACGATCGCCGTCGCCGACCAGGTGCGCGCCGACCGGGCGGTCGACGTCGGCGCCGCCATCCGCGAAATGGTGCATCGATACGCAGCAGGCATCCTTGGTCTGATCGTGCTGGCCCTGGCCATCCTGGCGTGGAAGCGCAGGCGCGAGCCTGGACAGCCGGTCAAGCTGCCGTTGTTGCTGCTGGCGCTGATCATCTTCCAGTCGGCCCTGGGTGCATGGACGGTGACCCTGCTGCTCAAACCCGCCATCGTGCTGGCCCACCTGGCCGGCGGCATGTTGACCTTCAGCCTGCTCGTGCTGCTGTACCTGCGCACCCGGGAGAAGCAGCCGCGCCCCAACCTGCCGCAGCGCAAGCTCGGTCTCGCCCTCAACCTCGCGCTTCTGGTTCTGATCGTGCAGATCCTGCTCGGGGGCTGGGTCAGCACCAACTACGCCGCGCTGGCCTGCCCCGATTTTCCGCAGTGTACGGGCCAGTGGTGGCCCGAGACCGATTTCCGCGAGGGCTTCACCCTGTGGCGGGGCGTGGGCGTGGACTTCGAAGGCGGAATCCTGGATCAGGAAGCGCGCGTGGCCATCCACATGGCGCATCGGATCGGCGCCCTGGGCGTCATCGCGGTGTTCGGCTGGCTGTTGCTGAAGCTGTTCAGGACGCCGGGGCTGGCAGCTCCAGCCGCGGTGCTGGCCACGCTCTTGACCGTGCAGATCAGCTTCGGCATCCTCAACGTGGTGCTGAGCCTGCCTCTCAGCATTGCCGTGGCCCATAACGGCATGGCCGCCCTGCTTCTCGGAAGCATGGTGTACCTGTTGCATCGAACCCGACTTCCCGCAGGACAGCCGACATGACGACCCAAGCGCTGGTGCAAACTCGCCTGAGTACCTTTCTCGCGGTCTGCAAGCTGCGCGTGGTCAGCCTGATCGTCTTCACCGCGGTGGTCGGCATGGCCCTGGCAACCCCGGGCCTGGTGCCGTTTTCCGCCTGGTTCTGGGGCACCCTGGGAATCGGCATGGCCGCAGCGGGTGCAGCCGCCATCAATCACCTGCTTGACGCGCGCACCGACGGCATTATGCTGCGCACCCGCAACCGGCCGCTGCCGCAGGGTCAGCTCAACGAGCGCCAGGTACTGGCTTTCGCCATGTTGCTGGCCGCCGCCTCGATGCTGATCCTCACCGTCTTCGTCAACCCGCTGACCGCCGTGCTGACGTTTTTCAGCCTGATCGGTTACGCGGTGATCTACACGGTGTTTCTCAAGCGCGCCACGCCGCAGAACATCGTGATCGGCGGCGCGGCCGGCGCTGCCCCACCGCTGCTGGGCTGGGTCGCCGTGACCGGCGACATCCATGCTCATGCGCTGATCCTGTTCCTGATCATCTTCGTCTGGACGCCGCCGCATTTCTGGGCCCTGGCGATCTACCGCCGCCACGACTACGCCGCCGCCGACGTACCCATGCTGCCGGTCACGCACGGACCGCGCTACACGCGCTGGCAGATCCTGTTCTACAGCATCATCCTGACCCTGGTCTGCCTGCTGCCGTGGCTGGTCGGAATGAGCGGGATGGTCTACCTGGTCGGCTCGCTGATCCTCAACATCGGCTTCCTCGGCTATGCGATCGCCTTGCTGCGCTCCGACGACGAGCAGCTGCCGATGCAGATGTTCAACTACTCCATCATCCACCTGATGACGCTGTTCGCCTTTCTGCTACTCGACCACTACCTGCCACCCACACTGACCCAGGTGCTCTGAATCCATGTCCAGCCAAGATCGTCCTGAAAGCCCGTTGACCGCCCTGGAAGCCCACGACGACTTCATCAGCCGGCATATCGGCCCCAGTGCGCAGGACATCCAGCTCATGCTGGACACCGTGGGCAGCTCATCGCTGGATGGACTCATCGACGAGACCATGCCCGGCAGCATTCGCCAGGCGACGCCATTGCAGCTGCCGCCGGCCGAGGACGAGGCCCGGGTACTGGAAGAGTTGCGCGCCATCGCCGACAAGAACCAGGTCAAGCACAGCATGATCGGCCTGGGCTACCACCCGACCATCACGCCGACGGTGATCCTGCGCAACGTGCTGGAAAACCCGGGCTGGTACACCGCCTACACGCCCTACCAGGCCGAGATTTCGCAGGGGCGCCTGGAAGGCATGCTGAACTTCCAGCAGATGGTCATGGATCTGAGCGGCATGGAGTTATCCAACGCCTCCCTGCTCGACGAGGCCACTGCAGCGGCCGAGGCCATGGCCATGCTGCGACGGGTCAACCGCAAGGCCAGGAGCGATGTCTTCCTGGTCGATGCGGACTGCCTGCCGCAGACCATCGACGTGGTCATCAACCGGGGCCATCACCTTGGGCTGGATGTGCGCGTGGTCGATGACCTGGCGCAGGCCCTGGCCGAGCAGGACTGCTTCGGCGTGCTGTGCCAGTACCCCGGCGCCAACGGCGTCATCCGCGACCTGGGCCCCATAGTCGAGGCCGCGCACGCCGGGGATGCCCTGGTTGCGGTCGGCACGGATCTGCTCAGCCTCGCCCTGCTCAAGCCGCCCGGCGAATTCGGCGTCGACGCGGTGATCGGCTCGGCTCAGCGCTTCGGCGTACCCATGGGCTTCGGCGGGCCGCACGCGGCCTTCCTCGCCACCCGTGAGGACTACCGGCGCAGCGTGCCGGGACGCATCATCGGCGTGTCCAGGGATCGGCACGGCGCCCCTGCCCTGCGCATGGCGCTGCAGACGCGCGAGCAGCACATCCGCCGCGAGAAGGCGATGAGCAACATCTGCACCGCACAGGCGCTGCTCGCCGTGATGTCGGGCTTCTTCGCGGTCTGGCACGGCGCCGAGGGCATCCGCCGGATCGCCAGCCGCGTGCACCGCCACGCCTGCCTGCTGGCAACGGCGCTGCGCGACGGCGGCTTCGAACTGGAGCACGAGAGTTTCTTCGATACCGTGTCGATCCGCCTTGAGGACCCGCGCCGCGCCGCGGTGATCCACCGCGCCCAGCAGGCCGGGATCAACCTGCGCGCCGATCGCGATGGCTACATCGGCATCGCCTTCAACGAGTGCACGCGCCGCCGCCATGTCCAGGCTCTGCTCGAGATCTTCCTGGATCGCGAAGTCGACGTCGCCGGGCTGGACCAGGCCCTGCCGGCCGGGCACACCGCGATCCCGGACAGCCTGCAGCGCCAGAGCGACTTCCTCACCCACGAGGTGTTCAAGCGCTACCGCTCGGAAACCGAGATGCTGCGCTACCTGAAGCGTCTGGAAAACAAGGATCTCAGCCTGGCCCACGCCATGATTCCGCTGGGCTCGTGCACCATGAAGCTCAACGCCACCACAGAGATGATCCCGGTGACCTGGCCGCAGTTTGGCGAGCTGCACCCTTTTTGTCCCTGGGACCAAGCCCGCGGCTATCACGAAATGATCGAGCAACTGGAAAGCATGCTCGCCGAGATCACCGGATTCGCCGCCGTTTCTCTGCAGCCCAACGCCGGGTCGCAGGGCGAATACGCCGGCCTGCTGACGATCAAGGCCTGGCACGAGGCGCGCGGCGACCACCACCGCAAGGTCTGCCTGATCCCCTCGTCGGCCCACGGCACCAACCCGGCCAGCGCGCAGATGATCGGCATGGACATCGTGGTGGTGGGTTGCGACGCCAAGGGCAACGTGGACCTGGCCGATCTCGAGGCCAAGATCGAGAAACACCGCGAGGCGCTGGCCGCCCTGATGGTCACCTACCCGTCCACCCACGGCGTGTTCGAGGAAGCCATCGTCACCATCTGCGAGAAGGTGCGCGCGGCCGGCGGCCTGGTCTACCTGGACGGCGCCAACACCAACGCCCTGGTTGGCCTGTCGCGGGTCGCCGACTACGCCGACGTCTGTCACCTGAACCTGCACAAGACCTTCTGCATCCCGCACGGCGGCGGCGGGCCCGGCGTCGGGCCGATCGGCGTGCGCGAGCACCTGGTTCCTCACCTGCCCGGTCACGTGAGTGGCATGCTGGGCCCAAAATTCGGCCGCAACCGGGCCGTGGCCGCCGCCCCATGGGGCAGCGCCAGCATCCTGCCGATCTCCTGGGCCTACATCCGCATGATGGGCGGCGATGGACTGACCCGCGCGACCCAGGTGGCGATACTGAACGCCAACTACATCGCCACGCGCCTGCAAGGCCATTACGACATTCTCTACACCGGCCGCAACGGACGCATCGCGCACGAGTGCATCGTCGACCTGCGCCCGTTCAAGGAAGAAGCCGGGATCAGCGAGGAAGACGTGGCCAAGCGCCTGGTCGACTACGGCTTCCACGCCCCGACCATGTCCTGGCCGGTGCCGGGCACGCTGATGATCGAGCCCACCGAGAGCGAGTCAAAAGC
>SKKM01000082.1 GCA_007121485.1 Wenzhouxiangella sp.
AGCACGGCGGCCATGAATTCGGCCGGGTAGTGGGCCTTGAGCCAGGCGGTGTGATACGCCACCAGCGCATAGGCCACCGAGTGCGACTTGTTGAATCCGTAGCGGGCGAAGGTCTCCATCAGGTTGAAGATGGCGTTGGCCTGTTCCTCGTCGATGTCGTTGCCCGCGGCGCCGGCCACGAAGATGGCGCGCTGCCGCTCCATTTCCTCGGGCTTCTTCTTGCCCATGGCGCGCCTGAGCAGATCGGCGCCGCCGAGGCTGTAGCCGGCCAGTTCCTGGGCGATCTGCATGACCTGTTCCTGGTACAGGATGACGCCGTAGGTGGGCTTGAGGATGGGCTCGCACATCGGGTGCGGGTACTTGACCGGCGTCTTGCCGTGCTTGCGGTTGATGTATTCATCGACCATGCCGGCATCCAGCGGTCCGGGTCGATACAGCGCCACGGCGGCCACGATGTCGTCGAAGCTGTCGGGCTTGAGCTTGCGCAGGAGTTCCTTCATGCCCGGGGATTCGAGCTGGAAGACTGCCGTGGTGTGAGCGGCCTGCAGCAGCTTGAAGGCCTCGGCGTCGTCCAGCGGCAGATCGTCGAAGTCCAGTGCTTCCTGACCCGCCTGCGCGCGCTGCTCGTTGACCGCCTTCAGGGCCCAGTCGATGATGGTGAGGTTGCGCAGGCCCAGGAAGTCGAACTTGACCAGGCCCACGGCCTCGACGTCGTTCTTGTCGAACTGGGTCAGGACCGAGTGGCCGTCCGGCTCGGTGTACAGCGGCGTGAAGTCGGTCAGCGGGCTGGGCGCGATGACCAGGCCGCCGGCGTGCTTGCCGGCGTTGCGGGCCAGGCCCTCCAGCGAGCGGGCCAGGTCGAGAACCGAGCGGGTATCGTCTTCCTGATCGTAGCGCTGCTTGAGCTCCGGCTCCTCCTCCAGCGCCTTGTCCAGCGTCATCTCCAGCTTGTTGGGGATCAGCTTGGCAATGGAGTCGACGAACCCGTAGTTGTAGCCCAGCACGCGACCGCAATCGCGCACCACGGCCTTGGCCGCCATGCTGCCGTAGGTGATGATCTGGGCCACGCGCTCGCGGCCGTAGGTTCGGGCCACGTAGTCGATGACCCGGTCGCGGCCCTCGACGCAGAAGTCGATGTCGAAGTCGGGCATGGAGACCCGCTCCGGATTCAGAAAGCGCTCGAAGAGTAGGTCGTAACATATTGGATCAACGTCAGTTATTCGCAGGCTCCAGGCGACGACCGAGCCGGCCCCCGAGCCGCGTCCCGGGCCGACCGGCACGCCGTTGTCGCGCGCCCAGGCGATGAAGTCGGCGACGATCAGGAAGTAGCCGGAAAAGCCCATCGAGGTGATGACATCGAGCTCGCGCTGGAGGCGGTCGGCGTAGTCCTGCTCGCTGGTGTCCGGGGCCAGCCCGTGGCGCCGGAGCCGGCGCTGCAGGCCTTCGGCGGCCTTGAGCCGGACGAACTCCGCCTCGGTCTGGCCCTCCGGCACCGGAAAGGCCGGCAGCACGTACTCGTCCAGGCGCAGTTCCAGGTTGCAGCGCTCGGCCAGGTGAACCGAGTTTTCCAGCGCAACCGGCAGATCGGCAAACAGCTCCGTCATCTCGGCGGCGCTCTTGAGATACTGCTGGTCGACGAATTCCCGCGAACGGCGCTTGTCGTCGAGCAGGCGTCCCTGGTGGATGCAGACCCGCGCCTCGTGCGCGGCGAAATCGTCCCTGGCCAGGAAACGGACATCGTTGCTGGCGACCACGGGCGTGCCGGTGCGCGCGGCCAGCGCCAGCAGCCCGTGTTCCAGTTCACTTTCACCCGGACGGGCCAGGCGCTCCAGGGCCAGGTACAGGCGGTCCGGGAACAGGCGCTGCCAGTCGCCCAGGCGCTGTCGGGCCAGGTTGGGGCGCGCGTCGCCCAGGGCCGTGCCCACGTTCGAGCCGCGCCCGATCAGCGCGATCAGGCCGTCGCTCTGGCCCTGCAGCCAGTTCGGCTGCAGGCGGGGCTGGCCGCCGCGATGGCGGCCCTCGAGGAAGGAGCGCGACAGCAGGCGGCACAGGTTCAGGTAGCCGGTGCGATCCTGGACCAGCAGGGTCGCGACGCCGAATTGATCCAGGTGTTCTGCGTCCTGAATGCGCACGTCCGCACCGACGATCGGCTTGATGCCCCGGGCGATTGCCGCCTTGTAGAACTTGACCAGGGCGAACAGGTTGTGCCAATCGGTGACGGCGACCGCCGGCATGCGCAGCTCGACCGCGCGGCGGACCAGGTCGCTGATGCGTACCGTGCCGTCTTCGAGCGAGTACTCGGTATGCAGTCGCAGGTGGACGAAGTCAGTCCGGGCGGTGGGCGCCTCCGGCATGGTCTCTCAGCGGCCCGCGGGCATCAGTGGCCCACCATGTTGCGCAGGATGCCCTGGGCTTTCTCGACGCGGCCGTGCAAGGCCTCGTAATCTTCGGGCGCCAGCGGCAGGCACTGGTACCAGCGCTGCTGCAGCTGCTCGAGTTCACTGGCCAGGTCGGGCTGGCGCTCGCGCTCGCTCATGCGCCGTGCCAGGCGCTGCACCTGGTAGTCCATGCGCAGCGACTGATCGGCCGCCGGCGTTTCCAGTCCGGACAGGAATTCGAACTCGACCGCGATCTGGCGGCCGGCCTTGCGGTTGGACTCGACTTGCGCATGCAGGGCTTCGGGCTCGAAATCCGGCGCCGCCAGGCGCTGGGCCAGGTCGAACAGCGCGTCGCCGACGGGATGCTGGGCGGGTCGGTCCGGAAGCTCTTGCGCGAGGTCCTCACGCTGGCCCTGGCTGCGCAGGGTCCAGAGCCGCTGGACCAGCTGCGCCAGCGCAAGGATGTGGTCGTCCGCGCGCCGGCGCAGTTTCGCCTGCTGCTCGGACACGCGCTGTTCGAAGCGCTGCTCGGCGCGTTCAAAGCGCCGGTTCAGCGACTCCGGACGGCCTTCGTGGCGCAGCCATTCGTCGATCAGGCCGAGCAGGCGGCCGTGGGCGCTCTCCAGTTCCTCGCCCGGAAGATCGGCCAGGGCTTCGGCCTTGGCGCACAGGGCCTTGAGTTCCGCCTGTGTTTCCTGGTCGGCCTGGCGACGCTGGTCGTGCTCGCCCTTGAGCTGCTCGAACAGGGGGTCCATGGGCTCGCGAAACTGGCGCCACAACTCCTGCTCGACCTTGCGCCGGCCGGAGCCGGCCTTTTGCCACTGGCTTTGCAACGCCTTGGCCTTGTCCACCGCGGTCTTGAGATCCTTTTCGTGGCTCAGGGCGCGCGCTTCGGCCACCAGCCGGCGCTTGACCGACTCGACGGCTTCGAAGCGCTGGTCGAGGGCCGCAGAGATACCGTTCATCAATTCGCGCAGGCCGGCTGCCGAGGAGCCACGGGCCTTGGGCGGCAGGTCGTCCATCCTGCGGATGGCCTGGCGCGCCTTGCGCATGAAACCCAGCAGGGTGGCGGTTTCCGCATTGTCGTCGGCCACGGCCTGGCGCCCGGCCTCGATGAAGGCCTGCAGGGTTTCGAGATTGTCGCGCAGCAGCTTCTCGCGCTTTTCGAAATAAGGCTTGCTTGCCGTGTAGGCCTGCTTGCAGGCCGCCTGGAACTGGCGCCACTGGCCCGGCGGCGCGGCGAACCGGCGCTTGTCTCCGGGCAGCACTTCCAGGGCCTCCAGGCGTTTCCATTCATTGCGGGCCTGCTTCAGTGCGGCCATGACGGCGTCCGGGTGCTGGCCGCTGTCGCTGAGTTGCTGGACACCGGCGATGAGTTCGTCGCGAATCTTGTTGTTCGACCAGTGCTGCCAGTTGCGCATTTCCTTCAGCCGGCCCTCCATGCGCTGCAGCCGGCCGCCGTCCACGCCCGAGCGCTGTCTTGGCGGTAGCCGATCATGCTCGCTGCGCAGCGCGCGCAGCTGGTCATTGGCCAGGGCCAGGTTGCCCGCTTCCAGGCTGGCGGCGACCTCGTCGAGGCGCGCGGAGAACTGCGCTCCCGGCCGGCTGGGGCCATCGGCCCGGGCTTCGTTGCCGCCCTGGTCTCCGGACCCGGCCTTCTCCCTGGACTGCATCTGGCTGGCCATCTGCACCTGTGCCTGCAGTTCGCGCAGCAGGGGCAGCATGTCGGCCTTCAGGGCCTCTTCGGCCGGTCCGTGGGCCGGGATCTGGTTCCAGGTGCGGTCCCAGTGCGCCAGCAGCTCGCGGGCGTCAAGTTTTGTGCCCTTGCGGATGCTGCTGCGGATGAAGTCGGCGCTGCCGGCCAGTTTCGGGTCCGGCCCGCCCGGTTCCGGGGCGGTCTCGGCCTCGGGCTGCTGAGCCTCCTCGGCGGCTTGCTGCGGCAGGGCCTGCTGGCGCTGCAGCGCGGCTTCGATGATCCTGACCGCGCCCTGGAAGCGTCGGGCGAGGGGCTCGGGGTGATCGCCGATGGCGTCCCAGCGCGCGCGCAGTTCACCCAGTTCCTGGCCGAGGTCGCCGCGTCCGTGGCCGCGCGCCAGGGCCTCGGCGACCTCGACCAGGCGTTCCGACGCGGCCTGTCCGGGTACGGCGGTGCCGGCGGCAATGCGCAGCGACTCCAGTCGCTCCGCGGCAGCCTGGGCCCGCTTCTTGTTGCTGCGCCGGGCCTGTTGCACGACGCGCTCCAGGGTCGAAACCTGGTCGATGCGGGCGAGCAGGTCTGCGGCCAGCTGGTCGTCGCTTTCCCCGATGTAGCAGTCGCCCAGAAAGCCCTGGGCCGAGATTCGCGCCAGCGCCGCGCGACGCAGCCCCGCGGCCGGCGAGCTGCTCGCAACACGGCGCAGCAGCTCGTTGTCGCCGCTCAGCTTCAGCCATTCGATGCGCGCGCTCTCGAGTTCGGGCTTGTCCGTGCGACCGATCTCGCGGCTCAGGAACTGGTCGGCGGCGCGAACGATGTCCGCGTCGCTCTCGCGCAGCCGGGCATCCAGCCAGAACGGCTCGGAGTTCAGACGCTGCAGGGCAGCCAGGCGGACTCTGGCGGCATCGTCGTGCTGCGCCAGCTGCGGCAGCTCCTTCTTCAATTCCGGGTCCTGGTCGTGGCGAACGGCCTCCGCGCGGACGTCCGGGTCGCGGTTTTTCCAGGGCTTCTTGAACAGTTTCGAGCGCAGGTTCATGCGGTGGGCAGAGGTCGGGTGAAGCAATGCGCAATAGGGTACAGCGATGACGGTTCCGGGGCCAGTCGGGCGTTCGCTTTCGGCGGCCCGGTGCGCACCTTTCAGGCGGTCAGCTGTTGCACCATGCGAAAACCGGCGATCCAGGTTCCGGCGGCCGAGCCCAGGTTGGACAGGAAGAACACCACGAAGACGTGGGAGACCCGGTTGCGATACCAGCCCGAGATGCGCATGACGTCGTCGCGAAGCGACTCGAAGTCGATCACCCGCGGCTTGCGCAACCAGGTTTCGACCGCGCCGGTCACCATGCCCGCGCCGATGGTCGGGTTCAGGGAGGTCAGGGGCGCGGCGACAATGGCAGTGAGGACGGTCAGCGGGTGGGCGCGGGCGAGCAGGGCGCCGAGCGCGGACAGCGAGCCGTTGATCACGACCCAGGTCAGCACCAGCGCCCAGCCCAGCTCCGGCGACCGGCTGAAGCCGATCGCGAAGCCGCTGAGCACGGCGA
>SKKM01000236.1 GCA_007121485.1 Wenzhouxiangella sp.
CGCGGCCAGTCGACGCAGACCGCGTCGTACAGCTCGCGCATGGAATTGCCCAGCAGCGTGTCTTCCTGCCCCGGCACGTCCGGCCAGCCGGGCCAGTCCTCGCTGCAGCCGACGGCAAAGTTCAGGCCCACGGCAATCATGTCGGCCATCTGGTCGGTGACGATCAGCGCCTGGCTGGCGATCCGCGAAGGATTGCCGGTGGCGGCCGCTTCATGAATGAGGTAGGGAATCATCATCTGCGACTGCGGGCCGTAGGACAGGAAGCGCAGCGCCGTGGCCAGGGTGGCGCGGGTGAAGGGAATATCGACCGCGCTGCCCTTGCGCGGATGGGTCACCGCCAGCAAGGGCCCGTCGTCATGGTCGGGATGGGCGCTTTTCAGCGTTTCGAAGGCTTCGTCCAGGCCCGGGAACGTGGCGTTGCATTCGCGGTCGCCGGCACAGGCGGCGATCAGGCGGTTCAGGGCCAGGTCCAGTTTCAGGCCGTGCTCGGCGCCCAGGTGCAGGCGGGTCGGCACCACCGCATCGAGGATCACGCTGCGCACGCGCTCGGGGAACATGCGCAGGTAGACCTGCGCCATGCGCGTGCCGTAGGAGCCGCCGATGAGGTTGACCTGCTCGAAGCCATAGTGCGCGCGCAGGGCTTCCAGGTCGCGTGCGGCGTCGGTGCTGGTATAGAAACGCACGTCCGCGTCCCAGCGCCGCTTGCAGTCGAACAGTTGCTCGATGATGCGCTCGTGCGACGGATCCAGCCAGGCTTCCCCCTCGTCATCGAAGCTGCAGTCCAGCGGGTTGGAGCCGCCGGTGCCGCGCTGGTCGAGAAAGATCAGGTCGCGCTGTCGATTGATGTCGCGCAGGGCCAGGCGCATGATGGGTGCGGTGTCGCGCGCCGACTGGCCGGGGCCGCCGGCGAGGAAAAAGACGGGGTCGGGCCGGCTGCGTGGGCCGCGCGCCGGCATCACCGCGTAGGCCAGCTCGAGCTGGCGGCCCTCGGGGCGGTCCGGGTCTTCCGGCACCGTCAGGCTGCCGCACAGCGCGGTGGCGGTCACGCGTCCGCCGGCGGCCGACAGTTCGCAGTTGCTCAGGTCGCCGTAGAGGTCGGTGGCCTGGGCCGGATGGCCAAGAAGCAGCAGCAGGCCGCCTAGCGTCAATAGCCGAATCATCACGGTCGTCGGGTTTCCTTGCCGGGCTTGGCGATACACTGGGGAGCTAGCTTACACCCGGACCCGCCAAAGACTGATGTGCCATCCGTCATGAAAGCGCTGGAAGTGCGCCAGCTGCGCAAGACCTACAAGAACGGCGTGGTTGCCCTGAAGGGCATCGACCTCGACGTTGCCGAGGGCGATTTCTTCGCCCTGCTCGGCCCCAACGGCGCCGGCAAGTCGACGCTGATCGGCATCGTCTCCTCGCTGGTCAACGCCAGCTCGGGCGAGACGCGCGTGTTCGGCATCAGCGTCCAGAACGACCGCTCGCGCGCCATGGCCGAAATCGGCCTGGTGCCGCAGGAAGTCAACTTCAACCAGTTCGAAAAACCCTTCGACATCGTGGTCAACCAGGGCGGCTACTACGGCGTCCCGCGCGCCGTGGCCAAGCAGCGCGCCGAGCGCTACCTCACGCAGCTGGGGCTGTGGGACAAGGCCTTCCGCATGTCTCGGACCCTGTCCGGCGGCATGAAGCGGCGCCTGCTGATTGCCCGCGCCATGGTCCACGAGCCGCGACTGCTGATCCTGGATGAGCCCACGGCCGGGGTCGATATCGAGATCCGGCGCTCCATGTGGCGATTCATCCGCGAGATCAACGAGGCCGGCACCACAGTCATCCTCACTACGCACTACCTGGAAGAGGCCGAGAACCTGTGCCGCAACATCGCCATCATCGATCACGGCCAGATCGTCGAGAACACCAGCGTGAAGACGCTGCTGGGCAAGCTCGATATCGAGACCTTCGTGCTCGATCTTCGCTCACCCATCGAGCACGCCCCGGTGGTCGACGGCATGGAGATCGTGCTCAGGGATCCGACCACGCTGGAGGCCAGCATCCCCAAGTCCAGGAGCCTGAACGGGCTGTTCCAGGTGCTGGAACGGCACGGCATCCAGGTCAAGTCCATGCGCAACAAGGCCAATCGGCTCGAGGAGTTGTTCGTGCGCCTGGTCCACCTGGATGACGGCGCGGCGCCGGCCGCGGCGGCCGGCGAGCAGGAGACGCCGGCATGAGCGAGAAGGTGTCGGCACGCTCCTACTGGATCGGTTACCAGACCATCCTGATCAAGGAGGTCACCCGCATCCTGCGCATCTGGGCCCAGACCCTGCTGCCGCCGGTGATCACCATGAGCCTGTACTTCGTCATCTTCGGCGCCATCATCGGCCGCCGGGTCGGCGAGATGGGCGGTCTGCCCTACATGGACTTCATCGTGCCGGGCCTGATCATGCTGACCGTGATCACCAACTCCTACGGCAACGTCACCAGCTCCTTTTTCGGCGCCAAGTTCGGCCGCCACGTCGAGGAGTTGCTGGTCTCGCCCCTGCCGCCGTGGATCATCCTTGCCGGCTACATCTCCGGCGCGGTGTTCCGCGCCGTGGCGGTGGGCCTGCTGGTGTGGCTGGTGGCGGGATTCTTCTCCGGCTTCCACATGCACAACTTCCTCGTCACCGTCAGCGTCCTGCTGCTGACCGCCGTGGTGTTCGCCCTGGCCGGCTTCATCAACGCCATCTACGCGCAGAAGTTCGACGACATCTCCATCATCCCCACCTTCGTGCTCCAGCCGATGACCTACCTGGGCGGGGTGTTCTTCTCGGTCAGCCTGCTGCCTGGCATCGCCCAGCAGATCGCCCTGATCAATCCCATCGTCTACATGGTCAACGCGTTCCGCTACGGCCTGCTGGGGGTGACGGACGTGCCCCTGTGGATCGCCTACGCGATGATTTTCATCTTTGGAGCGGTCCTGTTCGGGGTGTGCCTGCGCTTGTTGTCACGCGGTGTTGGCCTGCGCTCCTGAGGGGGTCAGCGGTCACAGAGGTATGGCCGCCATAAAGTCGCGCCTGCAAGGAAGCCTGAGATCGGCCGGTGTCGCCATTCCCGGCCGATGCATCCGGTTCTTCTTGATCAGCGCAGTTTGATTCGCCCGCCGGGCACGGCGCCGCTGTTGCCGCCCTGCAGGTCGCCCAGTCCGGCGCCGCCCTGGCCGGGCACCATGATCGACGAGGCCTGCTCGCGCTGCAGGCGCTTGATTTCTTCCACGGCTTCCTCGATGGCCTTTTCCGCCGCCTGGCCGAAGCCTTCGATGGCGGCAGACAGGCTCTCGCCCGGCAGCTCGAAGCTCAGCGGCAGCGGGCCGGCCTGGGTCATGACCTGGGTCTGGCCGTAGTAGCTCACACTGCGGCTGGGGTCGGTCTTACCATCCGCGGTGACCGGGGTGAGTACGCGCACCGTGCCGACGCGGCCGTCGGTGTAGGTGTCTTCGCGCACGAGTTGGCTCGCGTCCATGCGAAACTGTTCGGCGGTGGGCTGATTCATTGGCTATCCTTGCAAGCGCTTGAGCGGGGTCAGTTGCATGAGATTAGGGCGGTCGAGCGGGGATTCAACGCAGCCGGGGCGAACGAAGCGTCTGTGGCGCGGTCATACCGGGCCGCGCTACTCTTGACATGCTGCTCAGTGTGGCTTAGGTCTAATACCTGTGATGAAAAGCACGAAGATGACAAGCACGTCGCTGGCTCGGCGGAGGCCACGCCCGGCATTTCGCCTGGCCAGCCTGCTGCTGGTGCTGCTGGGCGCGGTGCTGCTGGCTCTGCCGCAGCCGCGCGCCAGTGAGCGCACGGTATTCGTGCTCGACATCTACGGCCCGATCGGGCCGGCGATCAAGGACTACATGGTGCGCGGCATCGAGCGTGCCGAGGACGAAGGGGCGGCCATGGTGGTGCTGCGCATGGACACCCCGGGTGGCCTGGATGCTTCGATGCGCGACATGATCAGCAAGATCCTCAACTCCCGGGTCCCGGTGGCGACCTGGGTCGGCCCGCCCGGCGCACGGGCGGCCAGCGCCGGCACGTACATCCTCTACGCCTCGCACGTGGCCGCGATGGCGCCCTCGACCAACCTGGGCGCGGCCACGCCGGTGCAAGTCGGCGGCGGTGGGGGTGGCGGCGAGGACCAGTCCCGGCAACGTCCGCGCACACCGATCGAGCGCGCCCGCGACGCGCTGACCTCGGAGCGCGAGGCTGCCGAAGCCGCCGACAATGGCGACGAAGCCGCCCCGGCCGAAGACGCGGAAGCCGCCCCGGCGGAAGACGCCGAAGCCGAACCGGAGCGCGAGCCGCTGCGCGGTACCGCCACCGAGCGCAAGGTCATCGAGGACGCCGTGGCCTATATCCGCGGCCTGGCCGAGCGTCACGGCCGGAACGCCGACTGGGCGGAGCGCGCGGTGCGCGAGGCGGTCAGCCTGACCGCGACCGACGCCCTGGAAAAGAACGTCATCGACCTGGTCGCGGAAAACCTGGAGGACCTGCTGCGCCAGGCCCACGGCCGCGAGGTCAAGGTTGGCGACGTCATGGTCACGCTCGATGTCGAAGGCGCGCGCATCGAGATCATCGAACAGGACTGGCGCAGCCGCTTCCTCGGCGTGATCACCAACCCGACCCTGGCCTTCATGCTGTTGATGGTCGGCGTTTACGGGCTGATCCTGGAAGGCTCCAACCCGGGCGCCCTGGTGCCGGGCGTGATCGGCGGCATCAGCCTGCTGCTGGCGCTGTATGCTTTCCAGATTCTGCCGGTGAATTACGCCGGGTTCGCCCTGATGATTCTCGGGTTTCTATTGATCGCGGTGGAGTTATTCGTGCCCTCGTTCGGCATTCTCGGCATCGGCGGCATCGCCGCGGTGGTGTTCGGCTCGATCATCCTGTTCGACACCGAGGTGCCGGGCTTCGTGGTCAACACCGGGCTGATCGCGGCCATGGGCCTGTTCTCGGCGTTGATCTTCGCCGCGGTGATCTACCTGGTCACCCGCTCGCATCGCAACCCGCGCGTGACCGGCACCGAGTCGCTGGTCGGGCGCGAGGCGGAGTCCATTTCCGATTTCAGCGCTGGCCGGGGCCGCGTCCACATCGAGGGCGAAGACTGGTCGGCGCGCGGCGATGACTCGATTCGCAAGGGCGACCTGGTCACGATCGAAGCTGCCGACGGCTTGACGCTCAAGGTCAGGTCCAGTTCAGCGTCGTCTTGATGCACTCTTTCACTGCCAGAACCTAGGAGACTGTCATGAGCCTCGATTTCCTGTACTTCATTGCCACGGTGGTGGTGATCCTGGCGCTGTTGATCGCCAACACCATCAAGATCCTGCGCGAGTACGAGCGCGGCGTGATCTTCACCCTGGGCCGCTTCTACAAGGTCAAGGGTCCGGGCATCATCATCGTCATCCCGTTCATCCAGCAGATCGTGCGCGTGGATCTGCGCACCATCGTGCTCGACGTGCCGACCCAGGACGTGATCTCGCGCGACAACGTCTCGGTCAAGGTCAACGCGGTGATCTATTACAAGGTCGTCGATCCGCAGAAGGCCATCATCAACGTCGAGCG
>SKKM01000042.1 GCA_007121485.1 Wenzhouxiangella sp.
ACTTCCAGCAGGGCCGAGGACGGATCGCCGCGGAAGTCCATCGACATCTTGTCCAGCTCATCGAGCATGAACAGGGGGTTGCGCGTGCCGACCTTGCCCAGGTTCTGCAGCACGCGGCCCGGCATGGAGCCGATGTAGGTCCGGCGATGGCCGCGGATCTCGGCCTCGTCGCGCACCCCGCCTAGGCTCATGCGCACGAACTCGCGCCCGGTGGCCTTGGCGATTGAACGACCGAGCGAGGTCTTGCCCACGCCCGGGGGACCGACCAGGCAGAGAATCGGGCCCTTCAGTTTCTTGACCCGCTGCTGGACGGCAAGGTATTCGAGGATGCGTTCCTTGACCCGCTCCAGCCCGTAATGATCGGCTTCGAGAATGCCTTCGGCTGCCTTGATGTCGTTGCGGATACGGCTGCGCTTCTTCCACGGCATCATCAGCATCCAGTCCAGGTAGTTGCGCACCACCGTGGCCTCGGCCGACATCGGCGACATCATCTTGAGCTTGTTGAATTCCGCCTTGGCCTTTTCCAGCGCCTCGGGCGGCATCCCGGCCTTCTCGATCTTGGCCTCCAGGTCGCCCAGGTCGTTGCCGGACTCGTCCAGGTCGCCGAGTTCCTTCTGAATGGCCTTCATCTGCTCGTTCAGGTAGTACTCGCGCTGGCTCTTCTCCATCTGGGTCTTGACCCGGCTGCGAATCCGCTTCTCCAGCTTGAGAACGTCGATTTCGCCCTCGATCAGGGCCATCAGCCGCTCCATGCGCTGCAGCACCGACGGCGTTTCAAGAATCTGCTGCTTGTCTTCGATGCGAATACCCAGGTGGGCCGCGATGGTATCGGCCAGGCGGCTGGGATCCTCGATGCCGGCCAGGGTGGTCAGCAACTCCGGCGGAATCTTGCGGCTCAGCTTGACGTACTGCTCGAACAGGCCGACCAGGCTGCGGTTGGTCACCTCCAGGGTGCGCTCGTCGTCCGGCTCGGGCGCTTCGAGATAACTCCAGGTGCCGGCCAGGTAGCCTTCCTGGTCGTGCAGTTCACGGATGCGGACGCGCTCGACCCCTTCCACCAGGACCTTGGTCGTGCCGTCGGGGAGGCGCAGCATCTGCAGAATGCTGGCGATGGTGCCGCACTCGAACAGATCTTCGGCGCCCGGAGACTCGGTCTCCGGATTCTTCTGCGTGACCAGAAGAATCCGCTTGTCGAAGTTCATCGTCTCCTCCAGCGCGCGCACGGAACGCTCCCGGCCGACGAACAGCGGGATGACCATGTGCGGAAAGACCACGACGTCGCGCAGACTCAGGACCGGCGTCGGCTGCCGCGGCGGCTGCTCGGAGGAGGATTTTGCTGCTTCTGTAACCATAATCAGATCGGGTATCTCGAATCGGGGCGGCGACGCCGGAAGAACCGGCGTCGGAATGTGATATTGGCGCCGGAGCGGCAGTATTCAAGCTTGGACGCTGCGGTCGTGCGACGCCCAATCAGGGTGCAAGGAGGCGTGCGAATCTGCGGTGACGGCCGGGACGCTGAGGCCGGCGGCCAGCCGGCACAGCCGCTTCAGGACTCGGCGCCCGCGCGCTGCTTGCCCTTGCTTTCGTAGATCAGGTAGGGATCGGAGTCGCCGTTGATGACGGCCTCGTCGATCACGATCTTGCTGACGTCCTGCATCGACGGCAGGTCGTACATGCTCTCCAGCAGCACGTTTTCGAGGATGGTGCGCAGTCCGCGCGCGCCGGTCTTGCGCGCCATGGCCTTGCGGGCGATGGCGTGCAGCGCATCCTCACGCACCTCCAGTTCGCAGCGGTCCATGTCGAAGAGCTTCTGGAACTGCTTGACCACGGCATTCTTGGGCTCGACCAGGATGCGCACGAGCGCCTCCTCGTCGAGTTCACCGAGGGTTGCCACCACCGGCATGCGCCCGACGAATTCGGGGATGAGCCCGAAGCGGATCAGGTCTTCCGGCTCGACCTTGGCCAGCAGCGCCGAGGAATCCGCCGATTCGGCCGCGCGGACCTCGGCGCGGAAGCCGATGCCGGCCGACTCGGAGCGCGCCTGGATGACCTTGTCCAGGCCGGCAAACGCGCCCCCGCAGATGAACAGGATGTTGCGCGTGTCGACCTGCAGAAACTCCTGCTGCGGGTGCTTGCGTCCGCCCTGGGGAGGGACCGAGGCCATGGTGCCCTCGATCAGCTTCAGCAGGGCCTGCTGCACGCCCTCGCCCGACACGTCGCGGGTGATCGAGGGATTCTCGGCCTTGCGCGAGATCTTGTCGATCTCGTCGATGTAGACGATGCCGCTTTGGGCCTTCTCGACGTCGTAGTCGCACTTCTGCAGCAGTTTCTGGATGATGTTCTCGACGTCCTCGCCCACGTAACCGGCTTCGGTCAGCGTGGTGGCGTCGGCGATCGTGAACGGCACGTTGAGCATGCGCGCCAGGGTCTCGGCCAGCAGGGTCTTGCCCGAGCCGGTCGGGCCGATCAGCAGGATGTTGGACTTGGCCAGCTCGACGTCGTCGCGGTGCTTGCGTGACTCGAGCCGCTTGTAATGGTTGTAGACCGCGACCGACAGGACTTTCTTGGCCGGCTGCTGGCCGATCACGTAGTTGTCGAGAAAGGCGTGAATCTCGCGCGGCGTCGGCAACTGCTCGCGCTCGGCCAGGCTCGACTCCTCCAGCTCCTCGCGGATGATGTCGTTGCACAGCTCGACACACTCATCGCAGATGTAGACGCTGGGTCCGGCGATAAGTTTGCGTACCTCATGCTGGCTCTTGCCGCAAAACGAGCAGTACAGGATCTTGCCGTCGCTGGTCGAATCACTCATATCGCTGTCGTGGGGTCCGCTGATTCGCTTAGGGCTAGAGTGTACCCGAAACGGTGAAAAGCTACGCGGACTGGCGAGCGCTCAGAACCTCGTCGAGCAGACCGTACTCGCGGGCGGCTTCGGCCGACAGGAACTTGTCGCGGTCGGTGTCCTGCTCGATCACTTCCAGCGGCTGCCCGGTATGGTGCTGCAGGATCCGGTTCAGCGTGTCCTTGATCTTCAGGATTTCCCGGGCGTGGATGTCGATATCCGAGGCCTGGCCCTGAAAACCGCCCAGCGGCTGGTGGATCATCACCCGGGAATTGGGCAGCGCGTAGCGCTTGCCGCTGGTGCCGGCCGCCAGCAGCAGCGCACCCATGCTGGCCGCCTGGCCGATGACCATGGTCGACACATCCGGCTTGACGAACTGCATGGTGTCGTAGATCGCCATGCCCGCCGTCACCGAGCCGCCCGGGGAATTGATGTAGATATTGATGTCCTTCTCGGGATTTTCCGACTCGAGGAACAGCAGCTGGGCCACGATCAGGTTGGCCGAATAGTCCTCGATCGGACCGACGATGAAAATGACCCGCTCCTTGAGCAGGCGCGAGTAGATGTCGTAGGCACGTTCGCCGCGGGCCGACTGCTCGACGACCATCGGCACCAGGTTGAGCGCTTTCTCGTCCATCAGGTCTCCAGTGCTTCCTTGAAGCTCATGGGCTTGTCCACGACCTGGGCCTTGTCGAGCACCAGATCCATCACCTGCTCCTCCAGCACCAGATTTTCCAGCTGGTCCATGAGCCTGGCGTCAGCGCGGTAGATTTCGATGATCTGCGCCGGCTCTTCGTAGGTCTCGGCGATTTCCTCGAGCTTTTGCTGCACCCGCGCCGGGTCGATCTTGATCTCGTTCTGGCGCGCCAGCTCACCCATGAGCAGGCCCAGGCGCAGACGCTTCTCCGCCGAGGGCAGGAACTGCTCCACCGGCGGCAGCTGCTCCTGGCCGCTTTGCTGGGCGTACTGCTGGACCATCTGGCGCGCTTCCTGGATCACGCTGGTGCGCGGCAGCTTCAGATCAGCGAAGCGCTCGTTGAGCTTGTCGGTCACCGCGACCTTGAGGCGCGCGGCGACGCCCTGGCGCAGTTCCCGCTCCAGGTTCTTGCGCACGTCCTTGCGCATCTGCTCGACGCCGCCGTCGATGCCGAACAGCGCCGCGAACTCGTCATTGACTTCCGGCAGGTCCGAGCCCTCGACCTTCTTGACGGTCAGGTCAACCTTGGCGGTCTTGCCCGCCAGCGCCTGGTAGCGGTAATCCTCGGGGAAGGTCAGATCCGTCGATTTGGTCTCGCCGGCGCTCATTCCCAGCAGGGCAGCCTCGAGTTCCGGGAAAGACTTCATCCGGCCCAGGGTCGGCGCCAGTTCGTGCTGGCCCTGGTCGGGAACCCGCGTACCGTCCAGGTCGGCGACATAGGACAGACGCACCCGGTCGCCCTCGGCGGCGGCCCGCTCGACTTCTTCCCACTCGCGGCGCTGCTCGCGCAGCGTGTCGATCATGTCGTCGACATCGGAATCGGCCACTTCGGCCTGCGGGCGCTCGAAGCTGAACTCGCTGACGTCGATTTCCGGCAATTCCGGAAACACCTCGAGTTCGGCGACGAATTCAAAATCACCCTCGAACTCCAGGCCGGAGGACGGCTGCAGCCGGGACACGCCGGCCACGCGCAGGTTTTCCTGACCGATCGCCTGCTGCAGGCTCGATTCCATGACCTGGCCGATGACCTCTTCACGCACCTGCTTGCCGTAACGCTGGCGCACAACGTTCAGCGGCACCTTGCCGGGGCGGAACCCTTTCAGGCGCACCTGGCGGCGCAGTTCGTCAAGTCGGGACGAGATCTGGGAATCGATGCTCTCACCGGGCACCTGGACGGTCATCCGGCGCTCAAGATCGCCGGTCTTTTCAACGGATACCTGCATGGCTGGCTAGTCTCGTGATACCTGAATCAAGAGCCGACGCTTCCTGCAGGGATCAGGGCGTCGGCGCGATGAATGGTGGGCCGCCAGGGACTCGAACCCCGAACCTACTGATTAAGAGTCAGCTGCTCTACCATTGAGCTAGCGGCCCGATTGTCCGGCGCGATCTGCGCCGATCGGAAAATGGGGTGAGCGACGGGGCTTGAACCCGCGACCTCTGGAGCCACAATCCAGTGCTCTACCAACTGAGCTACGCCCACCACAGGCTGAACAAATTGTCACGTGGCCGACTATTCTACCCGAGCCGACAGACGTGGCGCGCCCGGCAGGACTCGAACCTGCAACCGCCGGCTTAGAAGGCCGATGCTCTATCCAATTGAGCTACAGGCGCCCGAATCTGACCGGTCACGTAATGGTCGGGGCGGCAGGATTTGAACCTGCGACCTACTGCTCCCAAAGCAGTTGCGCTACCAGGCTGCGCTACGCCCCGAACCTTAGCCGGCCAATTGTAGGGGCTAAGCGCTCGGGGGTCAATGAATCCGGCGCGCCCGGAAGGGTGGACTGCGCGCCTGCGGCGCTTGCCCTGCGGGTGCGGCCTGCCGGCCGCATCGTCCTCGCCTGCGGCTCGGGTCGAACCTGGGGAGGTTCGACTCGGCCTCCGGCGGGCCGCTGAAACACCCGCGCCCGGAAGGATGGACTGCGCGCCTGCGGCGCTTGCCCTGCGGGTGCGGCCTGCCGGCCGCATCGTCCTCGCCTGCGGCTCGGTTCGAACCTGGGGAGGTTCGACTCGGCCTCCGGGTG
>SKKM01000289.1 GCA_007121485.1 Wenzhouxiangella sp.
CAGGTTTCAGGTTTCAGGTTTCAGGTAGGGCGCGTTATGGTCTTTCCTGAACCCTTGAACCTGAACCCTCATTTCTTCTTGGCCGCTTTTTTCTTCGCTGCCTTCTTCTTGGCTGCCTTCTTCTTTGTCGCCTTTTTCTTCGCGGTTTTCTTCTTGGCCGTTTTCTTGGCGGCACCGGCCTTTTTCTTGCCGAACTTGCCGCGGCGGCCCTTGGGCGGCGCTTCGGCCAGCATTTTCTGGCAGCTTTCCAGGTCCAGGCTTTCCGGCTCCACGTCCTTGGGCACGCTGGCGTTGCGCTTGCCGTCGGTCACGAACGGGCCGTAGCGGCCCTTGAGAATCTGGATGTCGTGCTCGGAGAAGGTCTTGATGATCCGGTCTTTCAGCATCTGCTTGTGCGCGGCGACCAGTTCCAGCGCCTGCTCCAGGGTGATGTCGTGCGGATCATGTTCCTTGAGCGAGACGAAGTTGCGAGTGCCGTAGCGCACGTAGGGACCGAAGCGGCCGATGTTGGCCTGCACCGGTTCGCCTTCCGGCGTCTGGCCCAGCTCGCGCGGCAGCTTGAACAGTTCCAGCGCCTCTTCCAGCGTGATGGTTTCCATCTTCTGACCGGGGCGCAGTCCGGCGAACTGAGGTTTTTCTTCGTCTTCGGCCTGGCCGATCTGGGCGAACGGGCCGAAGCGCCCCAGGCGCACGATGACCGGTTTGCCGGTCTTGGGGTCCGTGCCCAGTTCGCGCGCCTGCTGCGCCTCCTGGCGGCTGACGGTTTCGTCCTTTTCCTGCACCCGGTCGATGAACGGCTGCCAGAACTCCTGGAGCAGTGGGATCCAGTCGTGTTCGCCGCGCGAGATGGCGTCGAGCTCGTCTTCCAGCCGCGCGGTGAAGTCGTAGTCGACATAGCGGTCGAAGTGGCTGGACAGGAAATTGGCGACTACCCGGCCAGTCGCGGTCGGGGTGAAGCGTCGATTCTCCAGCTCGACGTATTCGCGATCCTTGAGGGTCTGGATGATCGAGGCATAGGTCGACGGACGGCCGATGCCGTAGTCTTCCAGCGCCTTGACCAGGCTGGCCTCGGAATAGCGCGGCGGCGGCTCGGTGAAATGCTGCTCCGGCCTTATGGCGACCAGCTCGATGCGGTCCCCTTCGTTGAGTTCCGGCAACTGGTTGTCCTGGGCGGCCTGGGCATCCTGGTAGACCTTGAGAAAGCCCGCCTCGATCAGGGTCGAGCCGCTGGCCCGGAAGGTGTGCGCGCCGACGTCGAATTCCGCGCTGACCGTGTCGTAGACGGCCGGGATCATCTGGCTGGCCACGGCGCGGTTCCAGATCAGCTCATACAGCCGGTACTGCTCCTCGCTCAGGTAGCGCTTGAGCTTGATCGGCGTCAGGCTGGCGGTGGACGGGCGGATGGCCTCGTGCGCTTCCTGCGCGTTCTTGGACTTCGACTGGTAGAAGTTCGGCTTCTCCGGCACCAGGCCCTGGCCGTATTCCTTGCCGATGACCTGGCGGATCTCGCTCAGCGCGTCCTGCGACAGCGCCACCGAATCGGTGCGCATGTAGGTGATCAGGCCCTGGACACCGTCGCCGGTATCGACGCCCTCGTAGAGTTGCTGGGCCAGGCGCATGGTGCGCTGGGTGGTGAAGCGCAGCCGGCGGGCGGCCTCCTGCTGCAGGGTGGAGGTGATGAAGGGCGGCTGCGGGCGGCGGCGACGCTGGCGCTTGTTGATGCGCGCGACTTCGAAGCGGCCCTGGGCGGCCTGCTCGACGGAGTTGCGGACTTCGTCGGCGCGGCCCTGGTCGGTGATGTCGAACTGCTCGAACTTTTCGCCGTCCAGGCGCACCAGGTTGGCGCTGAAGCGCTGATCCTCCGGCCCCAGGTCTGCCTCGATGGTCCAGTATTCGCGCGCCTCGAAGCGCTCGATCTCTTCCTCGCGCTCGACGATCATGCGCAGCGCCGGCGACTGCACCCGGCCGGCCGACAGCCCGCGCCTGACCTTCTTCCACAACAGCGGCGAGAGGTTGAAGCCGACCAGGTAGTCCAGCGCCCGGCGCGCCTGCTGCGCGTCGACCAGGCTGCCGGCCAGGTCGCGCGGGTTTTCCATGGCCTTGTCGATGGCGCGCTTGGTGATCTCGGAGAAAACGACGCGCTTGATCGGCGTTTTCTGGTTGACGCCGCGCTCTTTCAGGATCTCGGCGATGTGCCAGGAGATGGCCTCGCCCTCACGGTCGAGGTCGGTGGCCAGGAAGACGGCGTCGGCCTTGCGCGCGCTGGAGACGATCTTGTCGACGTGCTTCTTGTTGCGCTCGATGATGTCGTAGCGCATGGCGAAGTTGTTGTCCGGGTCGACCGCGCCTTCCTTGGGCACCAGGTCGCGTACATGTCCATAGGAAGCGAGGACCTCGAAGTCCTTGCCCAGGTATTTGTTGATCGTGGTCGCCTTGGCCGGCGATTCGACAATGAGAAGGTTTTTGGCCATGGCTGGCTGATATCGGCTTTCTCAACCGGACTTCAAGTCCGGTCAGTGCCGATACTCGCCCTCCTCTTCGAACATCAGGTCTTCCATCCAGGCGTAGTTGGCCTCCTGGCCCGGCTGGTTGAACAGCACCATCAGGACCACCCACTTGACGTCTTCCATGCTGATCTCGAAGTCGTCCAGGGCCATGAGCCGGTCGACCACCTGCTCTCTACGGTCGGGGTCGAGCACGCCGGTGTTTTCCAGGTAGAGAATCAGGCCGCGGGCGTCCAGGTCCAGCCGGCCGCACTCCTCGTCGGTGAAAATGCGCACCGGGGAAGACTCGTGCCCGCCCAGTTCCGGCAGCCTGCGCTGCTCGGCCAGGCCATCCAGCCAGGAAAAGGCGCGATCGATCTCGTTGCTGGAGAAGCCCGCTTCCTCAAGGCTGTCGCTCAAGGACTCGCGGTCAGGCGTGGATTCGGGTTCGTCGTAGATGTAGTTTTCAAACAGGTACATCAGCAGATCGAGCACGTTTTCTTTCATTCAGGGTCCTTGATGCGTGCGACTGTAGCGTCCGCCGGGGTGAGCGGCCACGTGGCCTTCCAGCTCCAGCATCAGCAGCATGGAGGATACCGCCGCGGTCGTCAATTGTGAACGATGAATTATCTCATCGACGGGAGTCGGGTCGAAGCCGACTGCTTCGAGCAGGCGCTCGTATTCGGGGTCAAGCTCCATGTGCGGTGCGCGAGCCGCTGAATCAAGGGCCCTGGCGCCTTCGTCGGTCAGCAGTTCGGCCAGCGCCTGGGCCAGTTGTCCGGCCAGCGGCCGCAGCTCCTCGGCCACTTCGGCCGCGGTTTCGACCAGCTTGGCGCCGTCGCGGATCAGGCGATGACAGCCGCGCGCCAGCGGATTGTGCACCGAGCCGGGGATGGCGAAAACCTCGCGGCCCTGTTCGCTGGCCAGCCGGGCGGTGATCAGGGAGCCCGAGTGCAGGCCGGCCTCGACCACCAGCGTTCCGAGGCTCATGCCGCTGATCAGCCGGTTGCGAATCGGAAAGTGACCGCGGCGGGGGCCGGTCCCGGGCGGAAACTGGCTGACCAGGGCGCCTTGCCGCATGATGCGGTGGGCCAGTTCGCGATGGCGGGCCGGATAGACGCGGTCCAGGCCGGTGCCGGTGATCGCGATGGTGCATCCGCCGGCGTCCAGACAGGCCTCGTGGGCGGCTCCGTCGATGCCGGCGGCCAGGCCGCTGGTAATGACCAGTCCGGTTGCCGCCAGGGTGGCGGAAAAGTCACGCGCATGCGCAAGCCCACCGGCGGTGGCGTTGCGGCTGCCGACTATGGCCAGCTGCGGTTTGACCAGGTGCTCGGGATCGCCGGCGACGAACAGTGCCGGCGGCGGATCCGGGATCTGCTTGAGCAGCGGCGGGTAGTAGGGATCGTTCAGGGTGACCAGGTGGTGCCGGGCGTCTGCCAGCCACGCCTGGCAGCGCGCCAGGTCAGCCGGCTCGGGCTGCCTCAGCGCCCTGATCTGGTCACCGCTCAGGCCGGCCTGGGCCAGCTCCCGGTCGGATCGCTCGACCCAGGCCAGGGGCTCGCCGAAGTGCTCCAGCAAGCGGGTGAAACTGCGGTTTCCCAGGCCGGGCGCGAGGATCAGCGCCAGCCACGGATCAGCCGCTGCGCCAGAACCCATCCTTCAAATCAAAGCGTGCGATCCGGATGGTCCAGGACATCGTTGATGCGAATCGCGTTGGTCCCGTCGAGCACGATCGCGTAGCTGATGCGTTCGAAGGGGCGGAACACCATGACTTGTCCGGCGTATTCGTCCGGCAGCGTCACATGGACGCGGTCCGGCGACTGGAAAGCCGCGCGGCTCATGCGCGGATAGCGGAAATTGTCGCGGATGGTGTCCCCGGGGCGGAACGCCGAGAACATGTGGCCGGGCTCGATGCCGTCGGCGGTGCCGAGGTTGATCGCCACGATCTGGTAGTGACCGACGCCGTAGTAGGCCTCGGTGATGGACAGCACGCGGCCGTTTTCGGGCACGGTGTCCATGGCGCGCGGGAAGAACTGCTCCTCGGGAACGAAGTCGTCGACCGGGAGGACGAGATCGCCGGCCATGACCTCGCGCCGGCCTTCTCCGATCAGCAGGATCGCAGGATCGCCGGCCTGGATCACCATGGCGCGGGCGGCTTCGTACAGTTCATAGCCAATGATCGGGTAGTCGAAGACCTCGAGCCGGCCGAAGGTGTTCTGCCAGACCTCGCTGCTGGGGCGCTCGTGAGCGGGCACCTGCGCATGGCCCGTGCGCATGCGGTTGCGCCGCGTCCCGCGGTCGCCGACCGCGGCCTCGCTGCGGTCCACGAACTGGAAGGCCAGGCGCGCGATGACCACTTCGTCACCGACCTGCGCATCGGCCATGCCGCGGGCGAAAGTGCGGTCGCCGCTGCCGGTCAAGATGCGCTGTTCCTGGTTGGCGACGATATAGGGGAGATCTGCGAAGTCCTCTTCGCTGACCACGCGCGGGTAGCGCAGGAACGGCGCGATGGCGTCCAGCGGCAGCGTGGTGATCGGGCGATCCAGCGTCTCGCGCCGCACCTGCGGCGAAAGTCTGCGAACGGAGTCGTCGACCATCAGCCGCGGCTCGCCGCCAATGAACACCAGCGAGATGACGTCGCCGGGGAAGATCAGGTGCGGATCGTCGATCTGCGGGTTGGCCTGCCAGATGGCCGGCCACTGCCAGGGGCGAGTGAGAAAGCGCGAAGCGATGTCCCACAGCGTGTCGCCCGGCTGGACGACATACTCGCGTGGGTGGTCTTCACGCAGTTCGATTTCGCTGGCCTGTACCCCCAGCGCCAGTCCAAGAACAAGCAAAAGCATTACTATGCGTTTCACGGGCTTAATCCCTCCCATGCCGCCGACGTGGCATTTCCATCGGCAGAGTATCATATTGAATCTCGATTGTCGTTCGGTCCAGAATTGTTCAAACGCAAAGAATCTGCCCCAAACAATCTCATCAACATCATGGCACGACTGACTATTTTGGAATTCCCGGATCCGCGCCTGCGCCGCGTGGCCAAGCCGGTCGAGGCGGTCACCGAGCGCGA
>SKKM01000084.1 GCA_007121485.1 Wenzhouxiangella sp.
ACAACGTCGAGGGGATCCTGGCCATCGAGTGGCTGGCCGCGGCGCAAGGCCTGGATTTCCGCCGCCCGCTGAAGTCAACGCCGGTGATCGAGCAGGCCCACGCCCTGCTGCGCGAGCAGGTGGCGTTCTACGACAAGGACCGCTACTTCGCCCCGGACATCGCAGCCGCGGCCGGACTGATCCGCCGCGGCCGGCTGGCCCGGTTGATCTCGCCGCTGTTGTAAACAGGGGTTGCGCCCCTCGCTCGCTATAATCGCGCCGTGAGCAGCAGCGACTGGCCGGACGATGACGACCTGACCCGTGTCGACCACGGCGCCGACGATGTGCCGGCGCCGGGTGGCGATGCGCCGGCCTGGATCGGGCCCTACCGTCTGCTGGAGCTGCTGGGATCGGGCGGCATGGGCGAGGTCTACCTGGCCGAGCAGACCCGGCCGGTCGAGCGCAAGGTCGCGATCAAGCTGATCCGCAGCGAGCGCCGAGAGTCGGTCGGCCGGGCCATGTTCGAGGTCGAGCGCGCCCTGCTGGCGCGCATGCAGCATCCCTACATCGCCCAGGTGCTCGATGCCGGCGAAACCGAGGCCGGCCGCCCCTGGTTTGCCATGGAATGGGTGCAGGGCGAACCGATCCTGGACTATGCCGAGCGCCATGCGCTGGTCCCGGCCGCGCGCCTGGCCCTGTTCCTGCGCGTGTGCCAGGGCGTGCAGCACGCCCACCAGCGCGGCATTCTGCACCGCGACCTGAAGCCGGCCAACATCCTGGTCAGCGAAGTCGACGGCCGCCACTGGCCGAAGATCATCGACTTCGGCGTGGCCACCACGCTGCTGGACGAGGGCGCGGCCGATCGCGGCGCCCGTCCCGATCGCGCCGGCACGCTGGCCTACATGAGCCCGGAACAGCTGGCCGGCGGCGTGGCCAGCCTCGACACGCGAACCGATGTCTACGCCCTGGGCATCCTGCTGTTCGAGCTGCTGACCGGCCTGCGTCCGCTGATCGAAAGCTCGAACGCGGCTCTGACCTCGTTCTGCGAGGTGCTGCAGACGCGGCAGGTGAACCGGCCGGTGACCGCCGAACCGCGCTTCTCGCCGGAAGCGGCCACGGCCGCACGCGGGCTGCCGCTGGAGCTGCGCTGGATCATCGCGCGGGCGATCGCGCCGGAGCGCGAGCAGCGCTACCCTTCGGCCGCGGCGCTGGCCGAAGAGGTCAACCGTTACCTGGGCAATCGTCCGGTCGAGGCGGTACCGCAGACCACCGGCTATCGACTGCGCAAGTTCGTCAGCCGCAACCGGCTGCCGGTCGCTGCCGGCAGCGGCGTGGTGCTGGCCCTGGTCGCCGGCCTGGCCCTGGCCACCTGGGGCCTGACCCAGGCCCAGGCCGAACGCGACCGCGCCCAGGTCGAGGCCGCGCGCGCCATGCAGACCGTAGGCTTCGTGCGCAACATGTTCGAGTCGATTGACCCGGTCATGGCCGCCGGCTACGACATCTCGCTGATGCGCCGCGTGCTGGACGATGCGGTCAGCCGCGCCGCGCTTGAATTGGCTGAGCAACCGGCCGTGCTGGCCGATATCCAGTACACCTTCGGCTTGGCGTTTCGCTCGATCGGTGAGCTCCAGGCCGGTCGAGCGCAGCTGGAATCCGCGGTTGCGCTGAGTGAGGCGGCCGGGCCAAGGATCGTGCATCTGGGGGCCAGCGTGGCGCTGGCCAATGCCGAACACAACGCCGCCGACTACGAGGCCGCGCTGGCGCGCAGCCGGCGCGTGCTGGATCAACTGGGTGCTGGTGAGGGCGACGATCTGCGGATCGTGCGCACGGCGGCCCTCTCTGCAAAGGCCGGGGCCCTGCAGCATCTGCGCCGGCTCGACGAAGCGGAGCAGGTCTTGCTCGAGGCCCTGGAGTTGACCGAGGGGGCGACCGCGGCCGGTCTGATTATCGAACGCCTGGAGGTGCTGCGGGCGCTGGCCCAGGTCTATTCGGACGGCTTTCATTTCGATCGCGCGATCGCCGTGTTCGAGCAGGCCATGGCCGAGGCGCGGGCCTGGGATGATCCACGTGCAGAACGGGCGTTGCTCCAGCAGCTCAATGACCTGGCGGTGGCGTATCTGCGCCAGCAGCAGTATGCCGAGGCCGAGCCCTTGCTGCGCGAGGCGCTGGATCGCGGGGAAACCCTGTACGGCCCCGACCATCCGACCATCGTGCTGGCGGTCAGCAACCTGGCCGGCAGCCTGCGCCAGCAGGGCCGCGCGGACGAAGCGCTGCCCTATTACTTCCGCGCCAGGGACCAGATCCATGCCCTGCACGGCGCCGAGCATCCCATGGGCGTGTCCTCCGACTTCAACCTCGCCAACGGCCTGCGCGATGTCGGACGCGTCGACGAGGCCCTGGCCCTGCACCGCAGCGTGCTTGAACGGGCCCAGCGTCTCAATCCCGACGATCAGTTCCGCATGGGCATGTACCACCTGGGACTGGGCCGCAGCGCGCTGGAGGCCGGCCTGGCCGAGGAGGCCCGGGACTTGCTGGAACGCGCCGTGGTCGACCTCGAAGCCGCGGCCGGGCCGGATTTTCACCGCACGGCCGAGGCGCGCGAACACCTCGCCCTGGCCGAGCGGCAGCTGGGTGACGAAGCAGCCCCCTGAGCGCCGCCGGGCGCGTGCCTACAAACCCTTCGGAATGGCTGCCAGCAGCTTCTTCGTGTAGTCCTGCTGCGGGTCGGTGTAGATCTGCTCGGCGGTGCCGTACTCGACCAGCTTGCCCTGATTCATCACGCCGACGTAGTCGGAGATGAAGTTGACCACGCTCAGGTCGTGGGAGATGAACAGGTAGGTCAGGCCGAACTCTGCCTGCAGGTCCAGCAGCAGGTTGAGGATCTGGGCCTGGACCGACACGTCCAGGGCGGAGACCGACTCGTCGCAGACCAGGAACTCGGGATTGACCGCCAGCGCGCGGGCAATGCCGATGCGCTGGCGCTGGCCACCGGAGAACTCGTGCGGGTAGCGACCCAGGTGGCTGGGACTCAAGTCGACCTTTTCCAGCAGCGCGCTGGCGCTGTCGCGGTGCTCGGCGCGGCTGGCCCTGGGGTTCACTTCCTTGAGCGCCTCGAGCAGGATGTCGGCCACGGTCATGCGCGGGTTGAGCGAGGAATACGGATCCTGGAAGATGATCTGCATGCGCTTGCGCAGGCGGCGCAGGTTGGCCTCGTCGGCGGCGGTCACGTCCTCGCCGTCGAACAGGACCTGGCCGCGGGTCGGCTCGGCCAGGCGCAGCAGGCTGCGGCCCAGGGTGGTCTTGCCGCAGCCGGACTCGCCGACCAGGCCGTAGGTCTGGCCGCGGCGGATGGTCAGGGAGACGCCGTCGACCGCGCGCACGTGGTCGACGACCTTGCCGAACAGCCCGCCGGTGACCGGGTAGTGGGTGTGCAGGTCGCGCACCTCCATCAGCACCGCATCGCGCGCCAGGTCCTCCTCGCTGCGCTTGACCTGCGGCAGCAGGCGGTCGGCCGGCACCTCCAGGCGCTCGCCCTCGGCGGTCATGAAGTCGGCCACGGTCAGCAGGCGCCGCGGGTTGCGGTCCAGCGCCGGGCGGCAGGCGATCAGCCCGCGCGTGTAGGGATGCTCGGCGCGCTGGAACAGGGCCTCGGTCGGGCCTTCCTCGACCTTGTGGCTGCGGTACATGACCACGACCTGGCTGGCCACCTCGGCGATCACGCCCAGGTCGTGGGTGATGAACAGCAGGCTCATGCCGTATTTCGCCTGCAGCTCGCCCATCAGGTCCAGCACCTGTTTCTGGATGGTCACGTCCAGCGCCGTGGTCGGCTCGTCGGCGATCAGCAGGTCCGGCTCGCAGGACATGGCCTGGGCGATCATCACGCGCTGCTTCTGGCCGCCGGAGAGCTGGTGCGGATAGCTGTCGATCAGCTGCTTCGGCCGCGGCAGCCCGACCTGGGTCAGCAGCTCCAGGGTGCGGTCGCGCGCGGCCCGGCGCGACAGGCCCTCGTGCTGGCGCAGGACTTCGGCCACCTGCTCGCCGATGCGGTACACCGGGTTCAGGCTGGTCATCGGCTCCTGGAAGATCATGCCGATGCGCTTGCCGCGAATCCGGCGCATCTGGCTTTCGCTGAGCTTGAGCAGGTCCTGGCCGTCGAAGTCGATGGTCCCTGCGCTGATCTCGCCCGGCGGGGTCGGGATCAGGCGCATCAGCGTCATCGCGGTCACGCTCTTGCCGGAACCCGACTCGCCGACCAGGCCGACCGTGCCGCCTTTCGGAATGTCGAAACTCAGGTTCTCGACCGCCCGAACGCGCCCGTCCTCGGTGTGGAAATCAATCGTCAGCCCGTCGATCCGGACCAGCGGCTGGCCGTTCATCGTTCAGCCCTCGCGCGCAAGCCGAAGTTCGGAAAGGCAAATGAAACCGCGGATGAACGCGGATGAACGCGGATAAGAAAAGCGCCTTTAAATCTGCGTTTATCTGCGTTCATCTGCGGTTCCAATGTCTTTTGCACTGAACTCATCGGTCTTTGGGATCCAGGGCATCGCGCAGGCCGTCGCCGAGGAAATTCAGGCAGAACAGCGTGGCGGCCAGGAACAGGGACGGGAAGAACAGGCCCCAGGGGGCAAACTCCATGTCCTGGACGCCGGAGTTGACCAGGGCGCCCCAGGAGGTGTTCGGCTCCTGCACGCCCAGCCCGAGGAAGCTTAAGAAACTCTCGACCAGGATCACCTTGGGCACGGTCAGGGTCACGTAGACGGCGACGATGCCGAGCAGGTTGGGCACGATGTGGCGCCAGATGATGACCCAGGACCGAACGCCCAGGGCCTGGGCGGCCTCGACGAATTCCTTCTGCCGGAGGCTCAAGGTCTGCCCGCGCACGATACGCGCCATGTCCAGCCAGATATAACTTCCGATGGCGACGAAGATGAGCAGGATGTTCCTCCCGAACACCACCATCAGCAGGATCACCAGGAACATGAACGGCAGGGCGTAGAGGATGTCGACGATGCGCATCATCACGTTGTCGACCCGCCCGCCGACGAAGCCGGCGATGGCGCCCCAGGCCACGCCGATGACCAGGGCCACGGCGGTGGCGACCAGGCCGACCATCAGGCTCATGCGCCCGCCGTACATGGTGCGCACGAACTGGTCGCGGCCGATGGAATCGGTGCCGAAGAAGTGGCCGGTCTCCAGGCTGGGCGCGTCCGAGATGCGGTCCCAGTGCGGCGTCGAGTAGTCGTACTGGCTGAGCATCGGGCCGAAGATCACCATCAGCACGATCAGTCCGAGGATGATGGCCGCCCCCAGCGCCGCGCGGTTGCGCTTCAGGCGTAGCCAGGCCAGGTGCCAGAGACTGCGGCCGCTGGCCGCCGCGGCGTGATCGAAATTGGAAAGCGCGCTGGCTGCAGTGCTCATTCGTAACGGATCCTCGGGTCGATCAGGGCGTAGATGATGTCGACGATCAGGTTGAACACCACGATCAGCACGCCGATGACGATGACCACGCCCATGACCAGGGTGTAGTCGCGGTTGAGCGCGCCCT
>SKKM01000255.1 GCA_007121485.1 Wenzhouxiangella sp.
GTTCGAGCAGGCTCTTGCCGAAACGCGCGGCCACGCGCTCGCCGACCATGCGCCCGACCTGGCTGGAGCCGGTGAACGACATCAGGGCCACGCGCTCATCGTCGATGAAGCGGCCGGCCAGCTCATGCCTGTCCTCTATGAAGGAGGTGAAGATCGGCGGATAGTCGGTGCCGGCCAGGGCTTCGTTGACGATGTTCTGCACCGCCACGCAGCACAGCGCGCCCTTCGGCGAGGGCTTCCACACGGTGGCGTTGCCGCAGATGGCCGACAGCAGCGCGTTCCAGGCCCAGACCGCGACGGGAAAGTTGAAGGCAGTGACCACGCCGACCACGCCCAGCGGGTGCCACTGCTCGTACATGCGGTGGCCGGGGCGCTCGGAGTGCATGGTCTTGCCGTAGAGCATGCGCGACTGGCCAACGGCAAAATCGCCGATGTCGATCATCTCCTGCACTTCGCCGTCGCCTTCCGGCTTGATCTTGCCCATTTCCAGGGCCACCAGGCTGCCCAGCGGGTCCTTGTAGTGGCGCAGTGCGTTGGTCACCAGGCGCACGGCCTCGCCGCGGATCGGCGCGGGAACCTGGCGCCAGGCCCGGGCCGCATCCTCGGCGGTGCGGATCACTTTTTCGTAGTCGTCCCCGGTGGCGGCGACGATCTGGCCGAGGCTCCTGCCGTTGGTCGGATTGAAGCTGTCGAAAGCCCGTGCCGGGTCGCTTGCCGACCACTGTCCGGGGCCGAAGCAGGCGCCTGGATTGAGGTCCGACAGGCCCAGTTTCTGGAAGATGTCTCGGTGGCTGTGCATGCTGATCTCACCCGTCCGCGTCTTGATTGATAAAGCAGCCCATTATGGCATTCGGCGGCAGCGGATGCTGGGGTCTACATGCTATTCTTGTCGGCTTGCACCATCGCCGGTGGGCGGGTGCAGGGGCCGGCGTGCAGATTGGCCAGGCTGAATGCACGATGAACGAAACTTAAACATCGGGGTGCTGTCCATCGCAGTAGCCCGATTCGTTGGAAACGGAGCCAGGCAGGCCCGATGAGCGAACGGGAAGTTGATCAACTACTGGTAGAGCGAGTTCAGAAAGGTGACAAGAAGGCCTTCGACGTGCTGGTCGGCAAGTATCAGCACAAGATCATCAGCCTCGTGTCGCGCTATGTTTCTGACCACGCCGAAGCCATGGACGTCGCTCAGGAAGCCTTCATCAAGGCCTATCGCGCGCTCAAGCGTTTTCGTGGCGACAGCGCCTTCTACACCTGGCTGTACCGGATCGCGATCAACACGGCCAAGAACCACCTGGTTGCGCAGAGCCGGCGACCGCCACTGTCGGACATCGACGCCGGCGACGCCGAGCAGTACCAGGTCGATACGCGCCTCAAGGACCGCGGCTCACCGGAGCATGAACTACTGCGTGAAGAGATCGAGCAGACCATCCATGACGCCATCGCGGACCTGCCCAATGATCTTCGGGTCGCCATCACCCTGCGCGAGATGGAAGGCATGAGTTACGAAGAGATCGCCACTGCCATGGATTGTCCGATCGGCACCGTGCGGTCCCGCATTTTCCGGGCGCGTGAAGCCATTGATCAACGGCTTCGCCCCCTGCTCGACAATCAGTAAGCTGGAACACCGCCATGACTGAAACCAACCGCGAACACCTCTCTTCCCTGATGGACGGCGAGCTGGAGCGCGGCGCCAGGGCATTCGTGCTGCGCCGGCTCAGCAACGACGACGAGCTGTCCGGGCGATGGCGCCGCTACCACATGGTGCGCGCCTGCCTGCAGCGCGAATTGAGGTCGGGCGCCGACCTGACCGCGCGCGTGGCCGCGGCGCTGGGCGAAGAACCCGTCATGCCGCAACCCTCGGCGGCGGCGCGCTGGCTCAAGCCCGTGGGCGGTGCCGCGATCGCCGCCAGCGTCGCCGTTTTCGCGCTGGTCGGCATCAACAGCAGCCTGCTCGAGCGCGGCCAGCCCGAAGTGCTCGCCGAGCAACCGGGTTTCGTCAGCCAGCCGACCCCGTTTGACTGGTCGTTCGCTCAGCCCCTGGTGCCGGTGAGTTTCTCGGAAACCACCGCGGCCGACCGGCAGCGGATCAGCGGCTACGTGCTGCGCCACAACCAGGCCGCGGGATCGGTGGGCTTCGTGTCCTACGTTCCGATCGTGGTCGGCACGCGCACGCCGCCGGTGGTCGACGACGGCGACGCTGGCGTCGGGACCTTGACCGCCGAGCGTTGAGCGCATGAGGGGCGAGATGGGGCGGTCTCTGGGCGTTTTCCTGCTGGCGCTGATCCTGTTCGGCGCCGCGTTCAACGTGCAGGCCGATGACGAAGTCGATCAGTGGCTGGACCGCATGGTGCGCGCCATCGAGACCCTGAATTACCGCGGCACCCTGGTCCATATGCGCGACGGCCATGTGGACACCCTGCGCATCGTCCATCGCGCCGACGAGGACGGCATTCGCGAGCGCATCGTGTCGGTCGACGGTCCGCCGCGCGAGGTGCTGCGTGACGGCAACCAGGTCAGGATCCTGCTTGGCGGCGACCAGTCCATGGTCGTCGAGGGCGGCATCGGATCGCGGCTGCTGCCCAATCTGCCGCCCAACCGGCTGTCCAGGCCCATACTGGCCTACCGCATGAGCTTCGGCGGCACCGAGCGGGTCGCCGGCCTGTATGCCCGTGTGCTGGAGATCCGGCCGCGCGACCAGTTCCGCTACGGGCATAGGTTCTGGCTGGAGGAAAACACCGGCATGCTGCTGCGCTCTGCGCTGCTCGATCATGAGGGTAACTACCTTCAGCACCTCTCCTTCGTGAGCATCGATCTCGGCGTGCCGATCGGCGCCAGCGAACTGGAACCGGAACTGAGCGTCAGCGATGCGGTAGAGATCAAGATGAGCCCGGTCTCGGCCGAAACTCCGGAGGCTGCGGCGGAGTTGCAGCGGCCATCGTGGACGCCGCGCATGCTGCCTGACGGCTTCCGTCTTGCTTCGGTCAGCCACGGCTTCAACAGCGAGGGCCAGGAATTCGAGCACCTGCTTTTCAGCGACGGCCTGGCCAGTTTCTCGGTCTACATCAAGGCCGCGCGGCCCGAGGATGGTCCGGACTCGGAACGCATCGACGCCATTGGTCCGGTTCACGTGTTTTCCGGCACCGTCGAAGGCCATCGCGTGACCGTGGTCGGTGAGGTGCCTTCCGCGACCGTCGCCTTCGTCGCGCAGCAACTGCATCGGCGGGAATCGGAGTCCGACGATCGCTAGGCCAGCTCCGGCCGTTTCCTTGGCGCAGCGATCCGATCCCGAGCTGGCCTGGCAGCGTGGAACGGTCACGGCGGTTGCTGAAGGCCGCGTGCAGGTGCGCTTTGGCGCGCTGCAGCATTGCCGAAGATGCATGCAAGGCGAGGGATGCGGCGCCGGCGTGTTCGGCCGGCTGTTTTCGCAGCGAGGCGCGGAAATCTGGCTGCCGGCGCGTGCTGAATTCCGGCCGGGTCAAGCCGTGCGGGTGGGCGTGCGGGAGCGCGATCTGCTGCGAGCTGCCGTCCTGCTCTACGGTCTTCCGCTGTTGTCCTTCATCCTGGCTGCAGCCGCTGCTGCTACAGTCCCGTCTGAGCCATGGGTGCGGGACTTCGGCGCCCTGGCTGCCGGGCTGGCCGGGGCGGCGATGGCGCTGTGGCTCATCGGGCGTCTGCGCGGAAGAGTACTGAACCCGCGCCTGGAATCGTTGTCTGGGAGGGCCGGGTGCGATGAACTTGAATCGGCCGACCACTGAATCCACTTGATCTCTTGTCATGAACCGCAGGAAACTGGAGTACGCATGCTGAACAAGACGCTGGCCGCATTGATCCTGACGGGCGGATTTCTGATGGCCCAGGTTCCGCAGGCGCTGGCCGCGCGTGCGGATTTCACCGAGCTCGTCGAGCAATCCATTCCCGCCGTGGTCAACGTGGAAACCATTCGTTTCGGCTCCCGCCCCGGCGAGCGCCGCGAGCAGCGCGGCGACATGCCGGAGGACTTGCCGGAAATGTTTCGGCGCTTCTTCGACCAGCCTTTCCCCGACAGCCCGCGCGGGCAGCCTGATCGCCGCGGCGGCGGCTCGGGCTTCATCATTTCCGAAGACGGGCTGATCGTCACCAATCACCACGTGATCGAAAATGCCGACCAGGTGGTCGTCCGCCTGGCCGACCGGCGCGAGTTCGAGGCCGAGATCGTGGGGTCCGATCCGGAAGCCGACGTGGCCCTGCTGCGCATCCCGGCCGAGGACTTGCCGACCCTGGAATTCGGCGACTCGCGCGATCTGCGCGTGGGCGAGTGGGTGATCGGCATCGGTTCGCCGTTCTCGTTCGAGCAGACCGTTACCGCCGGCATCGTCAGCGCCAAGGGTCGGACCCAGCAGCGGCAGCAGTACGTCCCGTTCATCCAGACCGACGTGGCCATCAACCGCGGCAATTCCGGCGGTCCGCTGATTCGCACCGACGGTACCGTGGTCGGCATCAACTCGTGGATCCTGAGTTCCGGCGGCGGCAACATCGGCCTGTCGTTCTCGATCCCGATCGAGATCGCGCAGAACTCGATCGAGCAGCTGCTGGAGTTCGGTCGCGTCTCGCGCGGCTTCCTGGGCGTGGGAATCGAGATCATCACCCGTGAAAAGGCCGATGCGCTGGGTCTGGACCGGCCGGCCGGCGCCCTGGTCAACCGGGTCGAGCCCGACAGCGCGGCCGCGCTCGGCGGCGTGGAAGTCGGTGACGTCATCATCAGCTTCAATGATCAGCCGATCGACGTGTTCTCCGAGCTGCCGCCGCTGGTCGGCATGGTGCGTCCCGGCACCGAGGTGCCGCTGGTGGTATCGCGCTGGGGCGAGCGCCTGACCAAGAAGGTCACGATCAAGCAACTCGACGAGGATGCGATGGCCGCGGCCGCCCCCGGTCAGCCCGAGCGCCAGCCCAGCAATGCGCTCGGCCTGGCGGTCGAGGCCCTGGATTCGCAGACGCGCCAGCGCCTGGGCAACCCGGACGGCGGCGTGCTGATCACCGAGGTCGAGAGCGACAACGCGCACCGCGCGGGCGTGCGCTCCGGCCAGGTCATCCTGATGATCAACAACCAGACGGTAGGCGGTCTGGATGACTTCCAGACCATTGTCGAAGCGCTTCCGGCCGATCGTTCCGTGGCCCTGTTGCTGCATCGTCCGGACGGCAGCACCACTTTCGTGGCGTTTACCCCGGAAAGCGCTGATTGAGCGCACGGACGCGGCAGGTCGACACGGCCTGCCGCTATAATGCCCGGCATCCTTTCCTCGCCGCCGCCGGTGTTGCCGGCGGCGGCTTCATGCTGTCGCTATGAGCCGAATCGCCCGCATCCGCAATTTCTCGATCATCGCCCATGTCGACCACGGCAAGTCGACGCTGGCCGATCGCTTCATCCAGCTCTGCGGTGGCTTGAGCGAGCGTGAAATGGCCGCCCAGGTGCTCGACTCCATGGACATCGAGCGCGAACGCGGCATCACGATCAAGGCCCAGAGCGTCACGCTCAACTACGACGCCGACTCCGGCGAGCGCTACCAGCTCAATTTCATCGACACTCCCGGCCACGTCGACTTCTCCTACGAGGTCTCGCGTTCGCTGGCCGCCTGCGAGGGCGCGCTGCTCGTGGTCGACGCCGCGCAAGGCGTCGAGGCCCAGAGCGTGGCCAACTGCTACACCGCCGTCGAGCAGGGCCTGGAGGTCATCCCGGTCATCAACAAGATCGACCTGCCGGCGGCTGACCCGGAGCGGGTCCGTCACCAGATCGAGGACATCATCGGCATCGACGCCTCCGAGGCCATCCTGGTCAGCGCCAAGACCGGGGAGGGTATTCGCGATGTACTCGAGGCCATCGTCAAGCGTATTCCGGCACCGGATGCCCATGAGGATGGGCCACTCAAGGCCCTGATCATCGACTCCTGGTTCGACAACTACCTGGGGGTCAACTCCCTGGTCAGGATCAAGCAGGGCAAACTGCGCCGCGGCCAGAAGATCCGCGTCATGTCCAGCGGCGAGGAGCACCAGGCCGACCAGATCGGCATCTTCAGCCCCAAGCGCACCGCCACCGATGAGCTCGGCTGCGGCCAGGTCGGCTTCGTCGCCGCCGGCATCAAGGAAGTGCACGGCGCCCCGGTCGGCGACACCATCACCCTGGCCGGCACTCCGGCCGACCGGCCCCTGCCGGGTTTCAAGCCGCTGCAGCCGCGCGTGTTCGCCGGCGTCTTTCCGGTCGATTCCAGCGACTATCCCGACCTGCGTGATGCCCTGGACAAGCTGCAGCTCAACGATTCGGCGCTGCAGTTCGAGCCGGAAACCTCGGTCGCCCTGGGCTTCGGTTTCCGCTGCGGCTTCCTCGGCATGCTGCACATGGAAATCGTGCAGGAACGGCTGGAGCGCGAATATGATCTCGATCTGATCACCACGGCGCCGACCGTCATCTACGAACTCGAGATGACCGACGGCGAGGTGATCACCCTGGACAACCCGGCCGGGCTGCCGCCGGTCAACAAGATCCGCGAGATCCGCGAGCCGATCATTCGCGCCAACATCCTGCTGCCGCAGGAGTATGTCGGCGCCGTCATCGGCTTGTGCGAAGAAAAGCGCGGCCTGCAGAAGGACATGCGTTTCCTCGGTGGCCAGGTCCAGCTGACCTATGAGCTGCCCATGGCCGAGGTGGTGATGGATTTCTTCGACCGGCTCAAGTCCTGCTCGCGCGGCTTTGCCTCCTTCGAATACGATTTCGCCCGCTACCAGGCCGGTCCCTTCGTGCGCCTGGACCTGCTGATCAACGGCGAGCGCGTCGACGCCTTGAGCAGCATCGTCCACCGCCAGGTCTGCGAGCGGCGCGGGCGTGAACTGGCCGATCGCATGCGCGAGCTCATTCCGCGCCAGATGTTCGATATCGCCATCCAGGCCGCCATCGGTTCGCACGTGATCGCGCGCAGCACGGTCAAGGCTTACCGCAAGAACGTGACCGCGAAGTGCTACGGTGGCGACGTGACGCGCAAGCGCAAGCTGCTGGAGAAGCAGAAAGCCGGCAAGCGGCGCATGAAGCAGGTCGGGCGCATCGAGATTCCGCAGGAGGCCTTCCTGGCGGTGCTGCGGACCGACAGCGACAAGTGAGTCAAAAATAACGATAACGGCAAGCATCGACCATGGACTTTGCACTGATTTTGAGCTTACTCGCCCTGGCCACAGGGATTCTCTGGCTGCTGCTGCGCTTCTGGCTGGCCCCGAAAGCCCGTCGCGAGGGCCGGGAGGCGCCGCACTGGGTCGAGAGCATCGCTTCGCTGTTCCCGATCATCGTGATCGTGCTGGTGTTCCGCTCCTTCGTGCTGGAGCCGTTCAAGATTCCTTCCGGATCGATGATCCCGACCCTGGAAATCGGCGATTTCATCGCCGTGACCAAGTTTTCCTACGGCCTGCGACTGCCCGTGCTCAATACCCGCATCCTGGCGGTAGGCGAGCCGGAGCGCGGCGACGTCATGGTTTTTCGTTTTCCCCAGGATGAGCGGGTCAACTACATCAAGCGCGTGGTCGGCCTGCCCGGCGATACGGTGACCTACCGCAACAAGGTGCTGTTCATCAACGGGGAGCCGGTGGAGCAGCAGACGGTGGGTCCCTTCGTCGGCGAGGGCCTCAACCGCAACCCGCCGGGTCGTCAGCCGATCAAGCGCCGTGAGCTGCTGGGCGAGGAGCCGCACTACATCATGGTCTTCCCGGACCAGCCGGATCGCGAAACCCGGACCTGGACCGTGCCCGAGGGGCATTTCTTCGTGCTCGGCGACAATCGTGACCAGTCGCTCGACAGCCGGCACTGGAACTTCGTGCCCGAGGCCAACCTGGTGGGGCGGGCCTGGCGCGTCTGGATGCACTGGGACTGCGCGCGCGGGTGCGTGGTCTGGAGCCGAATTGGTGGTAAGATTCAGTGATTGGCAGCGATACTGCTGAGGGAAGATTCTCGGTCACAGTTGGGAGGAATCACACGATGATTCGCGAAGCGAGGGGGATGACGCTGCTCGGCTTCATCATGGTGCTGGCCCTGGTCCTGTTTGCGGCCTACCTGGGAATCAAGCTGGTACCGATCTACCTGAACCATTATTCCGTGGTTACCGAAATGCGCGCCGTCGCCCAGCAATCGGGTGCGGCCAACATGCCGCCTCAGACCATACGGCGCAACCTGATGTCGCGCTTTGACGTCAGCTATGTTCGGCATGTCCAGCCCGAGAACATCCGGATCGAACGGGGTGAGCGCGTCAACCTCATCGTCTCCTACGAAGTTCAGGAGCACCTGATCGGCAATATCGATGCCTTGATCCGTTTTGAACGCGTCGAACCCCTCAGCAATTAGCCAGGCTGATCACATTCCGGGGATCGACTACCGTTTCAGCGATCCGGCCCTGCTGGAACAGGCGCTGACGCACCGCAGCCACGGCGGCAGACACTACGAGCGGCTGGAGTTTCTCGGCGACAGCTTGCTCAACCTCGTGGCCTCGGAGTTGCTCTATCACGAGCGGCGGCATGCGCCGGAAGGTGACCTGAGCCGGATGCGGTCGCGCCTGGTGCGCGATGTCACCCTGGCCGAGATAGCCCGCGAGCTCCAGCTCGGCCCCTACCTGCGGCTCGGGCAGGGCGAGCTGCGCAGCGGCGGCTTCCTGCGCGAATCGATTCTGGCCGACGTGGTCGAGGCGCTGATCGGCGCCATCTACATCGACGGCGGCTTCGAAGCCGCCCGTCGAGTCGTGATCGAGCTCATCGGCCAGCGCCTCGATGCCCTGCCTGACGCCGAGCAGCTCAAGGACCCCAAGACCCGCCTGCAGGAACTGCTGCAGGCCCACGGGCTGGAGTTGCCGATCTACTCGGTGCTCGCCGAGAGCGGTGCCGACCACGCCAAGCGCTTCCTGGTCCAGTGCGCCATCGGCGACCTGTTGCCGCCGGTCCAGGCCGAGGCCGCCAGCCGGCGCAAGGCCGAGCAGGCGGCGGCGCGTCTGGCCCACCAGGCCCTGGTCGAAAAACTGGCGCACGCGCCGCAACTGCCGGTAACGCGAGCGGATCGCGATGACTGAAGCGAAGTTCGGCCATGTCGCCCTGATCGGCCGTCCGAATGCCGGCAAGTCGACCCTGCTCAACGCCCTGACCGGTGAACACCTGGCCATCGTCACCCACAAGCCGCAAACCACCCGGCACCGCATCCTCGGCCTGGTCAGCGAGGCGCGCGGACAGATCGCCTTCGTGGATACCCCCGGTGTGCATCGCCGCAAGCCGCATGCCCTCAACCGGCGCTTGAACCGCGCCGCGGCCGGCGCCCTGCGTGGCGTGGACGCGGCCGTGCTCGTGGTCGATGCCGGCCGCTGGACCGACGAAGACGAACTGGCCGCCGGCATGCTCAAGGATTTCGAGGGCGTTCGCATCCTGGCCCTGAACAAGATCGACCTGCTGAAGGACCGGCAGCGGCTGCTCGAAATGACCGCAGAACTGTCGGCCCGCCTGGGCATCGACTGCGTGGTCTACCTGTCGGCGCTGAAGGGAGACGGCCTCGACGATCTGCTCGATGAACTGTTTGTCCGCCTGCCCGCCGGTGAGCCGCAATACCCTTCCGATGAGTTCACCGATCGTTCCTCGCGCTTCCTGGCCGCCGAGCTGGTGCGTGAGCAGCTGATGCTGCAGCTGCACCAGGAGATCCCTTACGGACTGACGGTGGTCATCGAGCGCTTCGAGTCCGAACCGCGGCGCCTGCTGATCAACGCGCTCATCGTGGTCGCGGAGGAACGTCACAAGGGCATGGTGATCGGTCGCCAGGGGACGGTGCTAAAGCGGGTCGGCAGTCGCGCGCGTCGGGCCATGGCGGAGTTGTTCGGCCAGCCGGTACACCTGGAACTGCATGTCAAGACCCGGGCCGGCTGGACCGACGATGACCGGCTGCTCGACGAGCTGGGTTTTGCCGATTGATCCGGCTTGAGTCGCTTCGAGTCCGAACACAGCTGGATTCTGCATCGCCGGCCTTGGCGCGAGTCGAGCCTGCTGGTGGAGCTGTTCAGCTTCGAGCACGGACGCGTCGGGCTGGTTGCGCGCGGCCTGCGCAGCCAGTCCTCGCCGTGGCGCGGACTGGGTGAGCCCTTCATCCCGCTGCGCGCGGCCTGGGTGCGGCGCGGCGAACTGGGTACCCTGAGCGATGTCGAGGCCGTGGGCGCGAGGGTGGCCTTGTCCGGCCAGGCGCTGTGGTGCGGTCTGTATGCCAACGAGCTGATCCTGACCCTGCTCGGCCGCGACGATTCCGTGCCGTCCCTGTTCAGCGCCTATGGCGGCCTGCTGCCGCGTCTGGCCGACGAAGCCGGTCGGCACTCGGCCCTGCGCCTGTTCGAGCTGGCCGTGCTGGACGCCCTGGGTGTTGCTCCCGACCTGACCAGGGAGGCCATGCAGGGCGAGCCCGTGCAGCCGGAGGGTTGGTACTCGCTGGATCCGGAAGCGGGCTTCGTCGCTGCCGCTCCCGGCCGCGGCGTTTACTCCGGGCGGGCGATACTATCGCTGTCCGGCGCGCCTGGTTCGGACGCGGAAGTCCGCCGCCAGGCGCGTGAAATCATGCGGGTGCTGATCGATCACCAGCTCGACGGCCGACCGCTCAAGACCCGCGAACTGTTCAGGAGTGTGAGATGAAGGACTTGCTGCTGGGTGTCAACATCGACCATGTCGCCACGCTGCGCCAGGTCCGCGGCACCCCGTACCCCTCGCTGGTCGAGGCCGCGCGCGTGGCCGAGGAGGCCGGCGCCGACGCGATCACCATTCACCTGCGCGAGGATCGCCGGCATATCCAGGATGCCGATGTCGAGACCCTGTCCGGTTGTCTGCAGACGCGCATGAACCTGGAACTGGCGGTGACGGACGCCATGCTGGCCATTGCCGAGCGCGTGCAGCCGGCCGACGTCTGCCTGGTGCCCGAGCGCCGCGAGGAGTTGACCACGGAGGGTGGCCTGAATGTCGCCGCCCATGCGGCCGCGGTGGGCGCCGCCTGCCGGCGCCTGCACGCCGCCGGCATTCGGGTTTCCCTGTTCATCGATCCGGACGCCGAACAGCTGCGTGCGGCCTGTGATCTGGGAGCCAGGGTGGTCGAGCTGCATACCGGCTGCTACGCCGAGGCCGAGGGCGCGCATAGAGCGCGCGAACTGGAGCGCCTGGCCCGCGCGGTCGAGTTGGGCACGAAGCTTGGACTGCAGGTCAACGCCGGTCACGGCCTGACGCTGGAGAACGTGGCGCCGGTGGCGGCCATGGCGGGCGTACGCGAGCTCAATATCGGCCACGCACTGGTGGCCCGCGCCGTCTTCGTCGGGCTGGGGCAGGCGGTGCGCGAAATGAAGCAGCTGATGCGCGCGGCGCGCGCGGACTCCGTGGCCTGATCAGTCCGCCGTCCGGCCGGACGGCGCGCTCATCAGCGCCTGGCTGGTCGCCCGGGCGATGCGCAGGAAGTCCGTGTAGGCGGTTCCGGTGGAGCTGGCTGCCGTGTCCTGCAGGCGGCGGCGCAGGTCGCCGCAGGCGCGGCTGAAGCGCATGGCCCCGGCAAAGCCGCCGGCGCCGGTCCACTGGTGCAGCAGCTCTGCCGCCTTGTCCGTGTGGCCCTCGATCACCCATTGATCCAGAAGCGGCAGCTTTTCGTCCAGCTCCTGGCTCAGCATCCGGCCCAGGCGGGACGCCAGCCCGGCATCGCCGTGCGCTGCAGTCAGTGCCCGCTGGACATCGAGCAGCGCTTCACTGCCGGCATGGCGTTGTTGCTGCTCAGGTGTGAATTCCCGCGCTCCCGCAGGATCCATCAGCTGGTGAAGGGCCGAGGTCAGCTGCAGGATCGACAGTGGCTTGCTGAGGTAGGCGTCGAAGCCGCCGTCGAGCAGGCGCGAGCGTTCCTCCGGACGCGCGTCGGCGGTCATGACCACCATGCGCGCCCGGGCGGACGGTCCATCCAGATCACGTATCCTGTTGGCTGTCGCCAAACCGTCCAGTTGCGGCATGTGCAAGTCCATCAGAATGACATGGTAGGTCTCGGTTCGGCAGCGCTGGATGGCGGCCTCGCCGCTGTCGGCCAAATCGAGCTGGCCGACGATGGCCGACAGCCCGGCGCGCAGGAATTCGCGGTTGACCGGGTGGTCGTCGACGACCAGTACCTTCATCTGGCCGAGGTCCATGTTCGGGAATGAAGCGCTCATGGCGTCAATATAGCGCGCGGGCGGCCATCGGCAAAGTACTGGCCGTGCTGTTGCTGTGGCCGCAGGCCGTGCTCGCCGATTCCGCGCTCGAGTTGCGGTCCGGCCCCGGCAGCCTGGCCGGGATCAGTTGGGCCGGCTTGCGCATGGACTATGGTCTCGGCACCAGCGGCGAGCGGGCCGTGCAGGTCGAGGTCGAGCGCGTGGTCGCCGGCCCGTCCGTGCCGCCGCTGGACCTGGTCTTGGGCTGCCCCGTTTTTCGTCTGGGTGAGCACGGGCCCGACTGCGAGTCGGCCCAGCTGAGGCTGGACGTGGAAGACATGGAGCCGTTCACGCTGACCGACGTGCAGATCCGCAGCGGACCGGCCCGGACCCACGAACTGGTCTGGCACAGCCCGGCGGGGCGCGTGGCGCTGCAGTGGCAGGATGCGGCCGCAGGCCCGGAACTCCGGCTGGACGTGGACGATCTCGATCTGGGCCGGCTGCCGCCATCGCTGCTCGCCGGCCTCGGCCTAGATCTTCTCGACGGACGGTTGGCGGCCAGGCTGATTTACCGGGACGCGATGCTGAGCGGCAGCGCGCGCTGGTCCGACGGCTTGCTGGACGGGTTCGACGGCATGTTCGCCGCCGAAGGACTGGATCTGGGACTGGAACTGCAGGTCGCCGACGACGGCTCGCGGGCGCGCCTGGCGCTGCGCCAGGAGGCCGGTGAGCTGCTGCTGGGCGCGGTCTACCTGCCGCCGCCGGCTGCGCCGCTGGAGATCGAGCTGGAGATCGAGCCGGAGCCGGGCGGGTTGGAGCCGGAGCGAATCAGGCTGCGCCGCTTTGCGCTGAGCGACCCCGGCAGCGTTGTGGCGGTTGGATCCGCGGAGCTGGTTCGCGATGACGCGGCGTGGGTCCTTCAGGCGCTGGATGTGGACGAGCTGCAGGTATTGATGCCCGATTTCTGGGCGCGCTGGGTCGAGGGGCCGGCTGCTGCCGCCGGCTTTGGCCGCCTGGCGCCTGGCGGCGCCCTGGCTGGCCGGCTGAGCTGGCGCTCGGGGACGCTGCAGGCGGCGGATCTGAGGCTGGATGATCTTGCGGTCGAGGATCCGGGCGGGCGCTTCGCCGTGTTCGGACTACGGGCCGATGTGCGCGGTGAGGCTGAATCGGTCCGCACCGATCTGAGCTGGGATGCCGCAAGCGTCCTGGGCTTGCCGCTGGGTGCGTCCGCTCTGGCCCTGCACGCCGATGCCGTCGGCCTGCGCCTGCTGCAGCCTTTCAGGATGCCCATGCTGGACGGTGCCATCGCGATCGACAGCCTGGCCTGGCTGAACCTGCCGGAGTTGCCATCGCAACTGGTGCTTGACGCGCGCATCGAACCGGTCAGCCTGAAGCTGCTGACCCGCGAGCTTGGGCTGGTCGAACTGGGCGGAACGCTGGCCGGGCGCTTTCCAGGCGTCCAGTACCAGGAAGAGCGCCTGATGTTTGCCGGCGGCATCGTCATGGACGCGTTCTCCGGAGAAATCCTGGTGGATGATCTCGAGGTCGAAAGGCCGTTCGGCAGCCTGCCGGCGCTGGCGGCGCAGGTCGAGTTCCGGCGACTCGATCTGCTCGAACTGACCGGCGCCTTCGATTTCGGGCGCATGGAGGGCCAGATGTCGGGCTGGTTGAGGGATCTGCGCCTGCTGGACTGGCGTCCGGTCGCGATGGACGCGAGCCTGTTCACCCACGAGGATGTGCCGCGTCGCCGGATCAGTCAGCGCGCGGTCGAGAACCTGTCCAGTCTCGGTGGCGCCGGCGGCGCGCTGCTGTCCGGTACCGTGCTGCGGGTGTTCGACGATTTTCCCTATCGACGGGCCGGACTGGCCTGCCGCCTGAGCAACAACATCTGTCACATCGACGGCGTCGCGCCGCATGAGTCCGGCGGCTTCCTGATCGTCGAAGGGCGCGGGCTGCCGCGTCTTGACGTGGTGGGGCACCGCCGCCTGGTCGACTGGCCGCAGCTGCTGCGCCAACTCGATGCCATCCGCGATCAGGGTGACTCGTGAAACGGCGCGAGGGCAGGCCGGGCTGGCGGGTAGCGCTCAGTCCTCGCCCAGGTCAGCCGCGCTGACCATGATCTTGCGAATCCGGGTGTCGACCATGTCGACGATGGTCAGGATGAGATCGCCGACGCGGATGCAGGTGCGCCCGTCCGGGATCGACTCCAGATGCTCGAGGATCAGGCCATTGAAGGTCTTGGCGCCGCTGGTCGGCAACTCCCAGTGCATGCGTCGATTGACCATGCGCACGCTGGCCGCGCCGTCGATGATCCAGCGGCCGTCGTCGAGCTTGCGGATCAGCTTCTGGCGCGACTCGCCCTCGGTGGTGTACTCGCCGACGATTTCTTCCAGGATGTCGTCCAGGGTGACCAGGCCCTGGATGTCGCCGTACTCGTCGACGACCAGCCCCATGCGCTGCTCGCGGCTCTGGAACTCCAGCATCTGCTGGGTCAGCGTGGTGCCCTCCGGGATGAAGTAGGGCGGATGGACCGCCTTGCGCAGGCTTTCCCTGTCCAGCCTGCCCTGGGCCAGTCGGCTGAGCACGCTGCGGATGTGCAGCACGCCGACCACCTGGTCGAGATCGCCTTCCCAGACCGGCAGCCGGGTAAAGATCGACTGCGTCAGGGTCTGCAGGATGTGATCCCAGGAATCCTCCAGGTCCAGGCCGACGATATCCTGGCGCGGCACCATCACGTCATCGACCGTGCCGTGCTCGAGATCCAGGATGTTGATCAGCATACGCTGGTGGTTGAGCGAGATATGCCGTCCGCCCTCCTGCACCAGCAGGCGCAACTCGTCGCGGTTCAGGGCCTCCGCGTGCACGCTGCCCATGCGCACGCCGAAGGGCTTCATCAGCAGCGAGGCGACCAGGTTGATCGCCCATACCACTGGATACAGCAGGCGCAGCAGCGGCGTGAGCACGTAGCTGGCCGGATAGGCGACGCGCTGCGGATACAGAGCGGCCAGGGTCTTCGGCGTCAGTTCGGCGAAGATCAGGATGACCACGGTCAGGATCAAGGTCGAGACCCAGATACCGGCTTCGCCCAGCAGGCGCAGGGCGATCACCGTGGCGATCGACGCGGCCATGATGTTGACCAGGTTGTTGCCCAGCAGGATCAGGCCGAACATGCGGTCGGGCTGGTTGAGCAGTCTCTGCGCCAGGCGGGCGCCGTGGTGCCCTGACTGGGCCTGGTGGCGCAGGCGGTAGCGATTCAGCGCGACCAGGCCGGTCTCCGAGCCGGAAAAAAAGGCCGAAAGTACGATCAGCAGCGCCAGCAGCAGAAACAGGGTGAGAAGCGGGACTTCGGCCATTGCCGTCTAGAGATGCACCCCTAGGCCAGCCCGCTGGTTGCCGCCAGGGCCATCCGGCTCCAGGTACGGTCGAGCAGCAATTCGAGCACGAAACGGCTGCCGAAGTAGGCCAGCACCAGGAACACCATGGCCACCAGGGTCCAGTTGACCGCGCGGCGGCCGCGCCAGCCCAGCCACCAACGTGCGCCCAGCAGCAGCCCGAACAGCAGCCATGAGATCACCGACAGCACGGTCTTGTGCATCAGGTGCTGGCTGAGCAGGTCGTAGACGAAGGTCAGGCCTGCCGCCAGCGCCAGCGTGAGCAGCACCCAGCCGGCCATGATGAGCCGGAACATCAGCTGCTCGAGCACGATCAGCGGCGGCAGCAGCTCGAGCTGGCTGATCGGCCGCGGGGTGCGCAGGAGGTAGTCCTGGATCCAGAGCAGAATGGCGTTGGCCGCTGCCAGGGCGAGCAGGCTGAAGGCCAAAAGGGCGGTCAGGATATGGAACTGCAGCATGGCCGGCATGTGGTCGAGGAACATCGGCGCCGGCTTGCTCAGCCATTGCAGCCAGACCAGCACCGCAACGCCCGGAAAGACCAGCACGCCGGCCTCGAGCGAGCGTGTGCCCAGCCCGGTCAGCAGCAGGACCAGGGCAACCAGCAGCCCGGCCAGCGACAGGACGTTGATGAAGTTGACGTCCCAGCCCAGGTCGGAATTGACCTTCAGCCAGGCAAAGCCCGCGTGCGCGACCAGCGCCAGCCCGGCCAGAACGATGCCGGTGGTGCGCACCCTGGCCCGGTTGATGACGAATGCGCGCGCCAGGGTGAAACCGGCGGCCAGGTAGAGCAGGCCGGCCAGGGCGGCGAGAAGCGAGGCTGTGTTCATTCAGAACGTTTGTCGGATCGAGGGTCAAACATCATCACGCCAGTATAATGATTCACTGCGCCAAAGCCCAAGGTAAAAGCCGCCGATGTTTGACCAGCTGAGTAAACGACTGACCGGCTCGCTCGACCGCCTGCGCGGCCGCGGCCGCCTGACCGAGGACAACATCCGCGAGGCCCTGCGTGAGGTGCGCGTGGCGCTGCTCGAAGCCGATGTTGCGCTGCCGGTGGTCAAGGACTTCATCGGCCAGGTCAGTCAGCGCGCGGTCGGCCAGGAGGTGATCGGTAGCCTCAAGCCGGGGCAGGCCCTGGTCAAGGTCGTCCACGACGAACTCAAGCGGGTGCTCGGCGAGGAACAGGTTCCGCTCAGGCTGGACCGCCAGCCGCCGGTGGTCGTGCTCCTGGCCGGCCTGCAGGGTGCGGGCAAGACCACCACCGCCGGCAAGCTCGCGCGTCTGCTCAAGGAGCGTCACGCCAAGCGCGTGCTGCTGGCCAGCTGCGACGTGTATCGGCCGGCAGCGATCGACCAGCTCGAAACCCTGGCCGGGCAGGTCAACGCCGACTTTTTCCGTTCGTCCGAGACTGCCGATGCCGTCCGCATTGCCGCCGATGCGGCGGCCGAGGCGCGGCGCCGCTTCGCCGACGTCCTGATCGTCGATACCGCCGGGCGCCTGGCGGTGGACGAGGCGATGATGGAGGAGATCCGCCGGGTCCACGCGGCGATCGAACCGGCCGAAGTGCTGTTCGTGGTCGACAGCATGACCGGCCAGGACGCGGCCAATACCGCGCTTGCCTTCCACGAGGCGCTGCCGCTGACCGGCGTGGTCCTGACCAAGACCGACGGTGATGCGCGCGGCGGCGCAGCGTTGTCGGTGCGCCAGATCACCGGGGCGCCGATCAAGTTCCTCGGCACCGGCGAGAAACTCGATGGCCTGGAACCGTTTCATCCCGACCGCCTGGCATCGCGCATCCTGGGCATGGGCGACGTACTCAGCCTGGTCGAGGAGGTCGAGCGCAAGGTCGACCAGAAAAAGGCGCGCCAGCTGGCCGGCAAGGTCGGCAAGGCCTCGCGCCGCTTCGGCATGGACGACCTCAAAGACCAGCTGCAGCAGATGGAAAAGCTCGGCGGCATGGGATCGCTGCTCGACAAGCTGCCGGGCATGAACCGCCTGCCCGAGGCCGCCCGGGCCCAGATGGACGACCGCCACACCCGGCGCATGGTCGCCATCATCAATTCCATGACGCCCAACGAGCGGCGCTACCCGGATCTCATCAAGGGCTCGCGCAAGCGCCGCATCGCGCTCGGGTCGGGCACCCAGATCCAGGACGTCAACCGCCTGCTCAAGCAGCACAAGCAGATGCAGAAGATGATGAA